>DAICZI010000209.1 GCA_027311205.1 Beijerinckiaceae bacterium
GCGCCCTTGTGCTCGAGCCCAAATTCATCGTGCTCGACGAACCGACCTCGGCGCTGGATATGTCAGTGCAGGCGCAGATTGTGACGCTGCTGCGCGATTTGCAGGCCCGGCGCGGCATTGCCTACATGTTCATCAGCCATGATTTGAAGGTGGTGAAGGCGCTGGCGAGCGACCTCATCATCATGAAAGCTGGCAAAGTGGTGGAAAGTGGCCCGGCCGCGCCGATTTTTGCCGCGCCGCAACACCCCTATACACAGGCCCTGTTTGCCGCGGCTTTCAATATTGAAGCCGTGCCGCAACTGGAATCCGCAAAATGATGGCCCGCGCGCTGCTCATCGTGCTGGATTCCTTTGGCATCGGCCACGCGCCGGATGCAGAGGCCTATGGCGATGAGGGCGCGAATACGCTTGGCCATATTGCCGGGGCCTGCCAGGCGGGGCGCGGCGACCAGGCCGGGTTGCGCGCCGGGCCGTTGCGCCTGCCGGTGCTGGAGGGGCTCGGACTCGGGCTGGCGGCACAGACCGCCGGAAGCCTGCCGGCCGGGTTTGGTGCCGCACTCACGCCCAGCGGCTGCTATGGCAGTGCCATCGAGACCGCGCCGGGCAAGGATACGCCCTCGGGCCATTGGGAAATGGCGGGTGCGGGGGTGGATTTCGCTTTCGGCTATTTCCCCGCGACCGTGCCATGTTTCCCGGCGAGCCTCACCGAGGCGCTGATCCTGGAGGGCGGGCTGCCGGGCATTTTGGGCAATTGCCACGCCTCCGGCACGCAGATCATCGAGGATTTCGGGGCGGAGCATGTGCGCACCGGCAAACCGATCTGCTACACCTCGGCTGACAGCGTGTTGCAGATTGCCGCCCATGAGGCCAGCTTTGGCCTGGCGCGGCTTTATGAGCTTTGCCGCCTGGCGCGGCGCCTGTGCGATCCCCTCAAGGTTGGCCGCGTCATCGCCCGGCCCTTTGCCGGAGAGGCGGAGACGGGCTTCAGGCGCACCGCCAACCGCAAGGATTTCGCCATGCCGCCGCCGCACGGCCATGTGCTTGACCTCGCCAGCGCCGCCGGGCGGGCCATCGTCAGCATCGGCAAGATCGGCGATATTTTCGCGCATCGCGCCACCGGGCGCGAACTGAAGGGCGCGGATAATGATGGCAATTTCGATCATCTGCTGGAAGCCGTGGATACCCTGCCCGATGGCGGCCTGATCTTCGCCAATTTTGTCGATTTCGACAGCGACTACGGCCACCGCCGCGATGTTGCCGGTTATGCCGCCGCGCTGGAGCGGTTTGATGCGCGGCTCCCGGCGCTGCTGGCGCGCCTGAAGCCCGATGATCTGCTGATCGTCACCGCCGATCACGGCAATGACCCGACATGGCGCGGCTCCGACCACACCCGCGAGCAGGTGCCGGTGCTGGCTTTCCGCCCCGGCACCCCTGCCCGCGCGCTGGGCCAGCGCCGATCCCTTGCCGATATGGGAGCCACCATCGCGCGCCACCTCGGCCTGCCCGCCCCGCAGGCTGGCGTGGCGTTTTGACGGGCGGGTGCAACAGGGATGAAACCGCGTGATGTCTGGCCGCTGCCGCTTGCCGGTTTGGTCACCGACAATGCAAAGAATTTTGCCGACTTGCGATTTATCAATCCGCAGCGCGGTGCGGTGGGGTGATCAACGTTTGTGCCGTTGGCTTCGCTCCATAAGTGGGTCTCCCCTCCGGGATCCCGCCTCATCGCGGCCTACACGCAGCCTCACGCGGTCGGCATCCCGTCGCGGAAGGGATCGTTTTTGTCGCGCAGCAGTGTGGCTTCAGCCATCACCCAGGCGCGGCCAGTCAGGGTTGGGGCGATGCGGCCCCTCTCCAACGGCTGGTATTGCGCCGTGAAGCGGCTGCCGATGATGCTTTCCTGCACCCATGGCTGGCCTGCGGCAAGGGCGCCATCAGCGGCGAGGCAGGCCAGTTTGGCGCTGGTGCCGGTGCCGCAGGGCGAGCGGTCATAGGCTCCGCCCGGACAGAGCACAAAGGAGCGGGCGTTGGCGCTCTGGTCGCCGGGAGCGCCAAATATCTCGATATGATCAACAGCGCCATCCGCCCCGCCGATGCCGCTGGCATTGAGGGCATCCTGAATCGCCTGCGCATAGGTAGTGAATTGCGGGATATGGCGCGGCTCCAGCGGCCATGGTGCCTGTCTGGTGAGAAAAAACCAGTTGCCGCCCCAGGCAATATCGCCGCGCACCATGCCGTAACCGGGAACGTCAACGGCGATATCGTGGCGATGCCGGTAGGCCGGGACATTGGCAATGCGCACGGTGTCCTGCGACAGGAGTTCGAAACTGACCAATCCTGCCGGGGTCTCGACCTTGTGATGCCCTGAATTTATGCGCCCCATATGAGCCAGCGTCACCGCCAGCCCCATCAGGCCGTGGCCGCACATGCTGAGCATGCCTGCCTTGTTGAAGAAAATGACACCCGCCGCGCAAGAAGAATCAACCGGTTCGCAAAGCAGCGCGCCGACCAGTGCATCCCAACCACGCGGCTCATGCAGGGCGCAGCGACGCACGGCATCATGCGTGCTGGCAAAAATGCGCCGCCGCTCGGCCATGCTGCCGTGGCCAAGATCGGGCCCGCCCGCGACGATGATGCGGGTTGGCTCGCCTTCGGTGTGGGAATCAATGACTTTCAGCCCGGTCATGCCGCCGCACTCGCCCAGGCCTGATACCAGGCCTTGAATTGCATCAGCGCCGCGCGGGCGAAGTGCTTCTTGCTGTCGCTCAGGGCATCGCTCTTGTTGAAATGGGCTCTATAGGCAGCGTCGCCCTCAAGCTCCGCCAAATATTTGTAATAGAGCACCAGATCAGATCCTTCATCAAAGCTGGAGAGCGTTGCCAGCGCTGCTTCAAGCTCCAGGGCTTTGGTCCGCGCCGCGACATCGCCTGATGCCGCCTTGCGGCAGAGCGCCACCAGATGCAACACCTCGCGGGGAAGCACGTTGCCAATGCCGGTAATCGCCCCTTTGGCACCACAGGTGACAAAGCCATGGAACACCTTTGTATCGACGCCAACCATCAGCACCAGTTCAGGATCGGCCCCGGTGATGTGTTCGGCCGCATAGCGCAGCGCTGCGGCACCACCGAATTCCTTGAAACCGACCAGATGCGGAAACGCCTTCCGGAGCCGAAAAAACAGATCGGCCCTGGTCTCGAAGCCATAATAGGGGCTGTTGTAGATGACGCTCGGCAGGCCATCACCCGCCTCGAGCACCGCGCTGAAGTGCGCTTCCTGCGCGGCGGGGGAACTGCCGCGCGAGAGCACGCGCGGGATCAGCATCAGGCCCGCAGCGCCGACGCGTTTGGCATGGGCGGCGAGTGCGGCGGCGCGAGCCGGGCTTTGCGCGCCGGTGCCGACGACGACCTTCAGGCCCGCCGCCACCAGATGCCCGACGCCCTCAAAGCGCTGCTCGTCAGAAAGCAGGGGCCAGTCTCCCATGGAGCCGCACCAGACGACGCCACCCATGCCGTGCCCGGTGAGTTCCTGGCCTTTGCGCACCAAAGCGGCAAAATCAGGCGCACCATCCGGCCCGCACGGGGTCATCAAAGCGGGAAGAACGCTGGAAAAAATCGCTGCCGTCATCATTGTCTCCGCTCAGGGGTCCAGCATGTGATGCCCAAATGCCGGAACCGTCAACATGCTGCTCGAATGTCAGTGACGTTTCAGGTTCAGGCGCTTCAGGTTCAGGCAAAGGCAATGGCGATGCCACGCCGGTCGGCCTCGGCTTCGATCATTTGCGTGATCGCCATCAGGTCGTCCAGTGTGACCTCAACCTCCTCATGAGGTGCCAGCCAATGCGTCCACTGGTCGAGATCAATGATGGTTTCATCATCCTCGACATGGCTGGCGAGCATGGCGGTCTTGTCCTTCCACGCCACCCGCACCCAACCTTGTTCAAACACAATGCTCATGCCTCGTTCCCATCCTCTGTCGCCACTAGTTCAAGAATTTTGCGCATCAGACTCGGCAAGGCAGCCTCTCCAAGCTGTTCGCGCGCCAGCCATGATTGATGGGGCGGCAATGGCGCCGGATTGCTGATCGTGCCGCGCCAAACGGTGAGACTGAGCCCGAAATGGGTGAAGACATGGCGGACATTGCCCGGCAGTTTGCGCCAGGCGATGCCCTCGGGCAGAAGCGGGACACGGGAATCAAGCCCGCGCAGGGGAAAGCCGGTCATGCCGCCCAACAATCCACGCGGCGGCCTGATTTCAACCAGCACCGCGCCACGCACCTGCGTCAGAAAATAGGCCTCACCCTGGCGC
>DAICZI010000020.1 GCA_027311205.1 Beijerinckiaceae bacterium
AATCCAGCAGTTTGGCAACGGATTTGGGATGCTTGGTGGTCTTGAACGCCACCACGGCGGCGCCGCCCGGCATCCCTGAGCAATTAGCCGGGCCACAGGGCGTCGGCACGGCTACCCAATCAAAATTGGTGCCGATGGTCTTGGCAAATTGCGCGATTTGCCACGATCCCGATTCATACATCACCACCTGACCATTGGCGAACTGCGTGTTCGCACCCTGATAGGTCGCGCCCGACACCGCGCCCCACAGCGCCTTCGACATCAGGCCCTGCTGGTGCCAGTCGTAAATCATTTTGGCACCCGCCTTGAAGCCGGCATCGACCACAGCCGGATTGCCCTGAGCGTCAAAGACTTTCGCGCCCTGCGACAGGATCATGCCAAACACCCGGTGGCCGGAACGGTCAGCGGCAATCGGATAGGGCACCTTCTCGGCAGCCGCGACGGTCTTGATCGCTGCCGCCCATTGCGGCCACGTCGCCTTGTCACCGGGCATGGCGACCTTGGCCTGCTCGAACAGCGTCTTGTTGACGAAGGGGCCGGTGATGGTCAATTGCGTCATATAGCCATGGATCGAGGTCGTATCGCCAGGCAGGCGCATCCAGGTGAGGAACGGCCCGTAATTGGCATCCCACTGGGCCGCATCGGGCAGCAACGGGCGCAGATCCAGCATGTATTTCGCCATGCCACCCAAATCGGTGATGCGGGCAATGTCCGGCCCCTGGCCGGCGGCGAGCTGCACCGGCAGGGCCGTCTGAATCGATTTATAGGGAACCTGATCCAACACCACGTTGATGCTCGGGTTTTTCGCCTCGAAATCCTTGATTTGTGCGGCCACCACCTGGCCTTCGTTGCCATCCGAATACCACATCACATGCAGCGTGGTTGCCGCCTGCGCCGTGCCCGCCGCAGCGGCCATTGTTGCCAAAAAAGCCATCGCCGAAACGCGGCATCTTGTCGTGATCGTCATGAACCTGTCTCCTCCCAGAATCCTTTTTTCCCAGTTCATGGCGCCCTTTAGGCCCTAAACCGGATTCTCTTTGCGAGATGCCTCAAGTCTAACATGAGGTCCTGCCTTGTCAAACAAATGAAAAGTCCTAGCTTGCGGCATCCCCCAACACCTCCTTGGCCCAACGGAACGCAGCATTGGCGGCCGGGACGCCGCCATAGATGGCGGTTTGCAGCAACAGCGCCTGCAATTCATCAAGGCTCAGCCCATTGGCCATAGCCGGGCGCAGGTGCAGCTTGAACTCTTCCTCGCGGTGCAGTGCCACCATCATCGCCAAAACCACAATCGAGCGGGTTTTCCACGGCAGGCGGGTGTCGCCCCAGATCTCGCCCCAGGCGTTGCGGGTGATGAAATCCTGCCAGACCTGAGCGAAGGGCCCAGCCTTCGCCATCGAGCGCTCAACGTGCGCTTCGCCGAGCACGGCCTTGCGGTTCGCCAGCCCCGCCGCCTGCGCCACCGCGCCCAGAGGCCCGCGTTTGGCACCCGCATCATGGCGGCCGATGAACCCCAGCAAGTAGCTGGCGGTCGCCTCCGGCTGCTCGACGGCCAGCAAATGCGCCGCATCAGCCAGCACCACCAGTTCAGCATGCCTGATGGCGCCGCAAATCTCCTCGGCTTTGGCAACCGGCGTTGCCGGATCCAGCCGGCCCGCCATGATCAGGGTCGGGCTGGTGATTTTGGGGAGCAAGGGCAGAAGATCCATGTTGGCGATCACCCCGCAGCACACGGCATAACCTGCCCGATCGATGGTGCCGAACGTCGCGCGCACGGCTTTCAAGGCGTCGGAGCCTGCCGCGACAAAATCCGGCGTGAACCAGCGGCCCATATTGGCATCGACAATCGCCGCCGTGCCCTCGGCCCGCACCAGTTTGATCCGCTCCTCCCACGCCGATTTCGGCGGCATGTTGGCCGCTGTCGCCATCAAGGCCAGCGAATGGAGGCGCTCGGGATAGCGCGCCGCCAGGTTCTGCCCGGTCATGCCACCCAGCGACAGCCCGGCAAAATGCACTTGATCGAGCTGCAACGCATCAAGCAGGCCGATGGCATCATCGGCAAGATCATCAAGTGTCGTGGGCTGATCCAGCACCTGCGAGCCGCCATGGCCGCGCGTATCATAGCAAAGCGTGCGATAGCGTCCGCGCAAATGCGGTACGACATGATCCCACATGCGATGCGTGGTGCCGAGCGAGTTGGAAAACATCACCACCGGCGCGTGGCTGGGGCCAGAGAGTTCGTAAAACAGCGCGACGCCGTTGATCTTGATTACTGGCATGGTTTCCTCCAAAGAAGCTGTGTTTTTTGGTGACAATGCTTGCAAAATTGTTTTGAGCGCAACTACAACCAGCCGTCATTGCGAAAATTTTATGTCACCGCCGCATCACGTCACAGAACTCAAAATCTCAAGGGGCAATACTGCCAGAGCGCGGTCGGTCCAGAGGGCTGCGGCATGCAGCGCTGGCGCGAGATCGAACGCTGCCGCGACCCCGCCCGCCTTCTGCACCTCAGGCATCGCAGCCAGCACGCTTTCAAGCGATTGGCCGCTGCGCCGCACGCTGTCGGAGGCGCGTTCAACCAGATGATGCGCGCCCTCGCGGCCGAGCACCGGGCCAAGGCTGGCTGCCGCTGCATCGGCAAAAATCAGGCCGTGGGTCAAATCGATGGTGGCGCGCATCCGCGCTGCATCAATCTCCAACCCCTCGGCCAAAGCCACCGCCTCGCGCAACGCCCCTGACGCCAGCCCGAACAGCGACGGCAAGGCGTGCCACTCGCCATGCCAGGCCCCTGCCGGGCGCTCATGGGCGGCGGTCATGCCGTTCATGAGCGTCGTCACAAGGCCGGGTGCGGCCATCTGCGCCGCCAGAATCAGCGTGCAGCCAACCGGGTTGCGCTTGTGCGGCATCGCCGATGAGCCACCGCGCCCCTTGACATAAGGCTCAGCCACTTCCGCCACTTCGGTGGAAGCCAGATGGGCGATATCACCCGCCATTTTGGCCAAAGCACCAATGAGCCGCGCCAGCCATGCCCCCAGTTCCACCATGCGGTCGCGCCGCGTATGCCAGGCTATGGCGTCAAACCCGAGGTTCAGATGTTGCGCAAAGCGCTCCAGCACCTCTGGCCCGCTGTCACCCAACGCCGCCAGCGTGCCGACTGGCCCGCCCAGCGAGGCTTTCATGATGTGGCTGCGCACCAGCGGCCATTCTGCCGCCACTTCGGCAATGCCGCTGGCCCAGATAGCCACCTTGTAGCCGAAGCTCACTGGCGCGGCATGTTGGCCATAGGTGCGCCCGATGCAGGGCGTGCGCCGATGTGCCCGTGCCATCTGCGCCAAAGCCGGCAGAATGCGGTTGAGATCGGCGCGGACAAGCTCCAGCCCCTGGCCGATCATCAGCACCAGCGCGGTATCGGCAATGTCCTGCGTCGTCGCGCCTTTATGGACAAAGGGTTCCAGTTCGGATGGCAACAGGCGCTGCAAGGCCCTGACAAGCGGGATGGTGGGGACGCCCGACAGCGCCGTTGCCTGCCCCAGCAAATCCGTGTCAAACTCCTGCACCCGCAAGGCTGCCAGCGCCACGCCCAGCGCCGCTGGCACCAGGCCTGCGGCAGCCTGCGCTTTGGCCAGCGCCACTTCGGCCTGCAGCATGGCACCGAGCCGCGCTTCATCTGAAAAGGCCTGCCGCATGGCGTCCCGCGCAAACAGCGGGCCGAGCAGGCTTGAGTCCAGCGCAGCGAAGCTCATCCCCCTAAACTGCCCGCAGGCGCAGCATGGCACGTGCTTCGGAGGGGGGCGCGGGCCGCGCGCCATGGCGGGCTGCCGCGTCTGCTGCCAGGCGCACCAGCTCGGCGTTGGACGACGCCAGCCGATCACGGCTGATGCGGATATTGTCCTCGAGGCCGGTGCGGATGAAACTCACGCCGCGTTGCAGCGCCCAATCTATGACCTTGGCCTGGAACACGCCGATTCCCGCCGCTGTCCAGGTGGCGCGCGGCAAAATCCGCCGGGTTTCGGCCAGCAGCACGTCCAGCAAAGGTTCTTCAGCCGGCATGGCGTTTTTGACGCCGAGCACGAACTGCACATGCGGCGCATCATCGATGAGGCCCGCATCGACCAGCCGCTTGGCCCCGTGCAGATGCGAGAGATCGAAAATCTCGATCTCCGGGCGAATGGCATGCTCTTTCATCTTGCCTGCCAGATCCACCACCAAAGTGGGATGGTTTTCATAAATGATCGTCGGGAAATTCACCGATCCGGTCGAGAGCGAGGCCATGTCCGGCTTGAGATACAGGGCCGAACCGCGCGCCGCCTGATCGCGCCCTCGCCCGCCGGTGGAAAACTGCACAATCATGCCGGGGCACTGCTGCTCGATCCCACGCTGCACCTCATGAAACCGCGCTGGATCGGACGACGAGGTTTCATCATCGTGGCGCACATGAATATGCGCGAGCGCAGCTCCGGCCTCGTAGGCTTGCCGTGTCGAGGCTATCTGCTCGGCAGGCGTAATCGGCACGGCGGGATTATCGGCCTTGCGCGGCACGGAGCCGGTGATGGCGACTGTGATGACAACAGGACGCATAAATAAGCCTTTTCATAAGGTTAAGTCAGTTTTTGATGCCGTTGAGCTCATGCGTCGTCATGGCGAGGCGCACCGCCACGAAGCAAACCAGGGGTTCCCTAACCCTCCGGCTTGCTGCGAAGCGCTCGCTATGATTGCGAGGCAGTGTGACTGCTGCCCTCGCACCTCCCTCACACATCGAAAAACACCGTTTCATGGGCGCCTTGCAGGTGGATATCGAAGCGATAGACAATTTTGCCATCGCGCGTGCTGCGGTGACCAAGCAGGGTTTTGCGCCGGGCGGGATGCTCGATCAGGTTCAGCACCGGATCGGCGGCGTTGGCGTCGGTCTCGTCGTCAAAATACATCCGGGTCGAGAGCCCGATGTTGATGCCGCGCGACACCATCCACAGGCTGACATGCGGGGCCATCGGCTTGGTGCCCGAGCGCCCGTTGACACTGCCCGGTTTGATGGTCTCGAAAGTATAGAGCCCGCTGGAAAAATCCGTTCCGGTGCGGCCCCAGCCGCGAAAGCCTGGCTCAAGCGCCTTGCCGTGCTGCCGGTCAGCGGGGTGGTTATAGCGCCCTGCCGCATTGGCCTGCCAGATTTCCAGCATCAAATCACGCACCGGCGCGCCGGTGCCGTCGAACACAAATCCCTCAATGGTGATGCGCTCACCCTTGGTATCTGCTGCCAGCAGATTGTTGGAAAAGTTGTTCTTGAAAATCTCGAACCCTGCCTGCTGCGGGATCAGGCCAATATGCACATAAGGCCCGGCGGTCTGCGAAGGGGTTTCCTCAAGGGGGTTGATCGAGTGCTTCATGGCTCAGTTGCCTTGCAGTTTGTTTTCAAAGAGGGTCGAGCGCCGCCCGCGCAACACGATGTCAAAGCGATAGGCGAGGCTGTCGAGCGGAATGCTGGCATTGAGATCCAGCTTGGCCACCAGGCGCTCGATCGCCGCCGGATCGGGAATGGTCTGCGCGATGGAATCATGCCGGATCAGCGGATCGCCTTCAAAATACATCTGCGTGATCAGGCGTTGCGCAAAACCCGAACCAAAGATCGAGACATGCACATGGGCGGGACGCCATGAATTGATGTGATTGCGGAACGGATAGGCACCGGGTTTGACCGTGCGGAACGCATAGCGCCCTTCAGCATCGGTGATGGTGCGGCCACAACCACCAAAATTCGGATCAATCGGCGCGAAATAGCGGTCATTGACATGGCGATAGCGCCCGCCGGCATTGGCTTGCCAGATTTCCACCAGCACGCCGGCCTGCGGGCGGGCATTTTCATCGAGCACCTGACCGTGGATGATGGTGCGCTCGCCAACCGGATCGCCGTCGTGGGCGTAGTTTTTGATCAGATCATGATCGAGCGGCCCCAATTCATCGGGGCGAAACATCGGACCGGTGACTTCCGACAACGAATTTTGCAGCGACCACAAGGGAATACGCGGCGAACGCAGGGCGCTGGTCTTGTAGCCCGGCGTGAAGGCGGGTGGCTGAACATCCCGATTGCGCTGATAAAACTCGCCAAACTCATCGACCATCTCGAAGTCTCCCCTGGGGCTCAAAACCGTGGCACGGATGCCGGTGCGGCAAGGCGCGTCTGCGCTGCCAGCCTGATCGGCGCATTGGCCGCGCCAAAGCCGCGATAGGCGCGGCGCTGGACAATTTCGAAGAAAAACCCGCCTTCAAGCAGGTTTTGCGTGTAAATCTGGAAAAATTCGCCCGCGCCCTCGCGGTCATACAGGATGTTATTGTCGCGCAGGCGCGCAATCTCCGCATCGCTCAGGCCGGTGCGCGCCTCCAGATCATCATAATAATTTTCCGGGATCGCCAGCACCGGCACGCCGTTCTTGCGCAAGGCTGCGGCGGTAGCGAAAATGTCATCGGTGCCCAGCGCGATATGCTGCACGCCCGAGCCAAACAGTTCGGTCAGGAAGCGCGAGGCGAGAGTCTGGCGGCTTTGCGAGCCATTCAGCACGAGACGCAAGGCGCCATTGGCGGTTTCCACCACCTGGCTTTGCACCACACCGCCGGGGTCGAGCACGTCCTGCACATGCGATTTTGCTACGTCGAACAAGGAGTTATAAAACAACAGCCACGTCAGCATTTCCTCATATTGCATCGACTGCGAAATATGATCGAAACGGCTGATCCCCTGCCCTTCATGCTGGGGTGCGCTGGGCACAGCCTTGAAATCCACATCGAACCAGCGGGCCAGCGCGGACGAGCCATCGACGAAATAAATCAGGCTGCCACCGACGCCACGCACGGCGGGAATGTCGATCTCGCCGGGCGCAACCCGCTGATGGAACGGCTGATCAAGCAGGCTCACCGCACGGGCCAGGGTCTTGGCGGCATCGCCCACCCGCAGCGCCAGCGCGCACACCGACCCGCCATGCGTGATGTTGAAGGAATGGGCAAAGCCCTCTTTCTCTCGGTTGACGATGAGATTGACGCCGCCCTGCGTCCAGCGCTCCACCGCCTTCGAGCGATGCACGCCGCTCTTTTGAAAGCCGAGGCCCGTCAGCGCCGCCTCGAAGCTCGCCGCATGGGTGTCATCGACAGCAAATTCGACAAACTCGACACCTTCAACCGGCGCACGCGGCGGCAAGGCCGGTCGTCCGGTAGCAGGCTTGCCAGACGTCGCTGCCATTTCATCGAGCATGAAAATCAGCGAGCGATGGCCATCCACCGCGACCGAACGGGCGGAGCCCGCCCGGAAACGATCATTGAAAATCTCCAGCGACAGCGGCCCCTCGTATCCGGTCGCCTGCAGCGCCACCATGAAATCATTGACGGGCAAATCGCCCTGCCCCGGAAAACACCGATAATGACGGCTCCACGAAAGATAATCCATATCGAGCCGGGGAGCGTCGGCAATCTGCACCAGAAAGATGCGATCCTTCGGGATCGAGCGGATCGCCCGCAGATCGGTGCCACGCGCCAGCACATGGAAGGAATCCAGCACCAGCCCGACGGCCGGATGATCAGCACGGCGCACCACTTCCCACGCGTCGCGATAATCATTGACATGGCGGCCCCAGGCCAATGCCTCGTAGGCGATGCGCATGCCGCGCCTGGCGGCGCGCTCGCCCAATTCACGCAAATCCGCCGCCAGACGGTCAATCCCGCCCTCGCTTTCGGGCGAAACATTGGAGCAGACCATCAGAAGGTCGGTACCAAGTTCGGCCATCATGTCAAATTTACGCTCAGCCCGCGCAAAGCCGCGCGTGCGCTGCGGCTCGGGCATGCCCTCAAAATCCCGGAACGGCTGCAAGGTGATAGTCGCGAGGCCAAGGCCCTCGATCACCGCCCGCGCCTCGGCAGGCGAACCATTGAACGACAGCAGATCGTTTTCAAAAATCTCGACGAATTTGAACTGCGCGGCGGCGATGGCCTCAAGCTTCTCGCCTAATGTGCCGCTGAGACTGACCGTCGCAATCGCCGTCTGCACTTTAGCGCACTCCCTCAATGTCGCGCCTGAAATGCGACCAAGGTATTTTGCCCCCAAGTGACCAAAACTGCAATGCAGCCCAGGGCACGGGCAACGAACAAGCGCGTGATTTGGCTTGATGCGGCGTTGCGGACGGGCGTGCAGCCTGGCCCGTCACGCCAGGTTTCCTCACGCCTGCAAATCACCCCGAGACCGTGGATCGCTTCGTGCCGCGCAAGTGTGCGGCGCAGCTTTCCTCACAGTGACGGCGTGATTTGTGCTTCCTCTCAGATGCCCCGTCCGCGCAGCGCCGTCTCGATCTCTGTCAGAATCGCCGGATCATCAATGGTTGCGGGCATGGTCCAGGCATCATGATCGGCAATTTTCTGGATGGTGGAGCGCAGGATTTTTCCCGAGCGGGTCTTGGGCAGGCGCTGGATGACGAAGGCGAGCTTGAAGGAGGCCACCGGCCCAATCTTCTCGCGCACCAACGCCACCAATTCGCGCTCGACCTGATCAGCGGGCTTGTTGACACCAAATTTCAGCACCACAAAGCCACAGGGCTGCTCGCCTTTCAGCTCGTCCTTGATGCCGACCACGGCACATTCGGCGACATCAGGATGGCTCGCCAGCACTTCTTCCATGCCCCCGGTCGAGAGCCGGTGGCCTGCGACATTGATGATGTCGTCGGTGCGGCCCATGATATAGACATAGCCATCAGCATCAATGAAGCCGGCATCGGCGGTTTTGTAATAGCCAGGAAATTCAGTGAGATAGCTTTCCCTGAAGCGTTCGTCATTTTGCCAGAGCGTCGGCAGGGCGCCGGGCGGCAGCGGCATTTTGACAACAATCGACCCCATGGTTCCGGCCTTGACTTCATGGCCGCCCTCATCGACCGCGACAATGGCATAGCCCGGCATCGGCACGCTCGGCGAGCCGTGCTTGATCGGCAAAAGCCCAAGGCCAATGGGATTGCCGACCATCGGCCAGCCGCTCTCGGTCTGCCACCAATGGTCGATCACCGGCACTTTCAGCGTCTGCTCGGCCCAGACCAGCGTGTCAGGATCAGCCCGTTCCCCGGCCAGAAACAACGCCCGGAACTTCGATAAATCATACTGGGGCAGCAATTTCGCCTGCGGATCTTCCTTGCGGATGGCGCGAAAGGCGGTGGGGGCGGTGAACAGCGTCACAACCTTGTGCTCGGCAATCACCCGCCAGAAGGCCCCCGCATCGGGCGTTCCCACTGGTTTGCCTTCATAAAGCACAGCCGTTGCTCCATGCAGCAGCGGAGCATAGACGATGTAGGAATGCCCGACGACCCAGCCGACATCCGACGCCGCCCAAAACACTTCGCCGGGCGCAATGCCAAAATGGTTGGCCATCGACCAACGCAGCGCCACCATGTGCCCGCCATTGTCGCGCACCACGCCCTTGGGCACGCCCGTCGTGCCGGAAGTATAGAGGATGTAGAGCGGATCGGTCGCAATCAGCGTCACGCAATCGGCCTTTTCGCCCTTGGCTTTGGCATCAGCGACGCTCAAAGCCCAATCACGGTCGCGCCCGGCCACCATGCTGGCAACGCCTTGCGGGCGCTGCAAGATCAGGCATGATTCCGGCTTGTACTTGGAAAGCTCAATGGCCTCGTCGAGCAGCGGCTTGTAGGGGATCACGCGCGTTGTCTCGATGCCGCAGGAGGCCGCCATCACCAGCTTTGGCTGGCAGTCATCAATGCGGGTGGCGAGTTCCTTGGGCGCGAAGCCGCCGAACACCACCGAATGGATGGCCCCCAGTCGCGCGCAGGCCAGCATGGCGAAAGCCGCCTCCGGCACCATCGGCATATAGATGATCACCCGGTCGCCTTTGACAACGCCGAGGTCGGCAATGACCGCCGCCAGTGTCGCCACCTCGTCGCGCATTTCCGCATAGGTGAAAACGCGCCTGGAATTGGTGACGGGCGAATCATAGATCAGCGCTGGCTGCTCGCCGCGCCCGCCATCGGCATGGCGATCCAGCGCATTGTAGGCGGTGTTGCAGGTGGCATCAGGAAACCAGCGACCATAGACGCCAGCCTTGGCATCGAAAATCACGTCGGGTGCTTTCACCCAGTCAATGTCTTTGGCCGCCTCGCGCCAGAACGCTTCCGGATCCTTCTTCCAGCCCTCATAGACATCATAATAGCGTGTCGTCATGCCCCGTCCCCGTTGGTTGGATGTTATTTTCAGCTTTGATGAACAATAGCATTAGCTCATAAACAACGGCTTGGCCTGTTGGCTTTTAGGCTGAATAGTCTGCCAGTTCGGCTGGCGAAGACACGCATTGCGCAGCTTTCAGGGCCACTTCCGGCGTCATCATGGCAAACTGCGGCAATTGGTTGCGCGCGAATGTGTGCTGGCGACGGGCATAGGCGCGGGTGTCGTCTTTGGCGCGGGTCATCGCCTCGTCAAGCGCCAGCGCCCCGTCGAAGTAAGCCATCAAATGCGGCACGCCATGCGCCCGCATCACCGGCAGCGCCGGATCAAGCCCGCGCGCCCGCAAGCCGCTGACTTCATCGAGCGCCCCCTCCTCAATCATGGCGTCAAAACGCCCGTTGATGACACCGCGCAAGGCCGTGCGGTCAGGCGCGAGAAATACGCCGCGCCACGCCCCTGCCCCCAGCAAGGGCTGGGAGCGCTGATTCTGGAAGGTCGCCAGCGAGCGGCCGGTCGCCGCAAAGACTTCCAGCGCCCGCAGGATCCGTTGCGGGTCGCTGGGGCGCAGCTTTGCGGCCATCAAAGGATCAACTGCGCTGAGTTGCTCATGCAGTTCAGGCGCGCTCGCCCCCTGCGCCGCGCGCCGCACGCTCTCGCGCACCGCTTGGGGCACTATGGGCATGGGCGAGAGGCCCTGCGTCAAGGCCTTGAAATAAAGCCCGGTGCCGCCGACCAGAATCGGAATTTGGCTCTGCGCCGCAGCTTCCTTAAGCCTGGCACCGACATCGGCAAGCCAATGGCCGACCGAATAATTCACCGCCCCATCGACATGGCCATAAAGCCAGTGCGGCGCACTGGCTTCGTCACCCAGCGAGGGCCGCGCTGACAAGATCCGCAAATCGCTATAAACCTGCATCGAATCGGCATTGATCACCACACCGCCAAGGCGGCGCGCCAGCGCCAACGCGACGGCGGATTTGCCCGATGCTGTCGGGCCAGCGATAAGCAGGGCCATTTGTGTCACGTCTCCGGGATAACCCCTTCATGCAACATGCCGCAACCCTGATCTGCCAGCCCGATGCAACATCTGGCTTTGCCGCGGAAGCCGAAGCTGTGGCCAAAGCCTTGCCGCAAGGCCAGTTTCTGCGCTGGCTGGCACCCGGCCAGGTTGCCGATGTGGCGTTTGAAGCCGGTTCGCTGGCTGAAGCCAAAGACCTGGCGCTGGCCCGCGTCACAGCGCTTTTCGGCACCCGCCCGGTCGATGTGGCGATCCAGCCTTTGACCCCCTTCCGCCGCAAGAAGTTGCTGCTGGCCGATATGGATTCCACCATGATCGGCCAGGAATGTATCGACGAACTGGCAGATTTTGCCGGCGTCAAGGCAGAGGTCGCGGCCATCACCGAGCG
>DAICZI010000210.1 GCA_027311205.1 Beijerinckiaceae bacterium
GTATAGGGGTGCTGCGGGTTTTGATGCACGGTTTCGGTCGCGCCTTCCTCGACGATTTCGCCACGATAGAGCACGACGGTGCGGCGCGACACGTGCCGCACCACGGTGAGGTCATGCGAGATAAACAGCAGGCTGAGGCCCATGTCGCGCTGCAATTTATTGAGCAGGTTCAACACCTGCGCCTGCACGGAAAGGTCAAGCGCGCTCACCGGTTCATCGCAGATGATCAATTTGGGCCGGGCTATGACCGCACGGGCGATGGCGATGCGCTGGCGCTGGCCCCCGGAAAACTGCCCCGGATAACGGCCGACCGTGTCGGGCGGCATCCCCACCGTTTGCAGAATAGCAGCAACACGCGCGGCTATCTCGGCCTGGCTGAGGCCCGGCACCGCAACCAGCGGTTCGGCCAAAGTCTGGCCGATGCTTCGCGCCGGATTGAGCGAGCCATAGGGGTCTTGAAACACGACCTGAATGTCGCGCCCCAATGTCCGGCGTCGCTCCCGCGTTGCATGGGTGATATCTTCGCCATTGAAGCGGATGCTGCCCGCTTGTGCCGCCGTCTGGCCGAGGATGACACGGCCGATCGTGGTCTTGCCCGAGCCAGATTCGCCCACCAGCCCGACGGTTTCGCCGGGCGCGACCTGCAAGTTGACGCCTTTGAGCGCTTCAAAGCGCTTGCCACCCTTGAGGATATAGGTGACGCAGAGGTCTTGCACCTCAAGCAAGGGGGTCACGCCGCTCATGGTATCGCCGCCAATTGTTGCCACACATCAGCGACCGTCGGCAATTCCGCCCCCGGCACCGCATTGTGCGGATTTGCCCGCAGCAGGGCTGCCGTATAGGGATGCTGCGGCGTACTGAATATCGCGGCCACTGGCGCGGTCTCGACCTGTTTTCCGCGATACAGCACCAAAGCGCGGTCGCAAATATCGGCAACCACGCCCCAATCATGCGTCACCAGCAGCATCGCCATATTGTTGGAGCGCGCCAGGCTACGCATCAGATCCAGAATTTCGGCCTGCACCGTCACATCGAGCGCAGTGGTCGGCTCATCGGCAATCAGGATTTTCGGGCGCAGCGCCAGGGCCCGTGCAATGCCGACGCGCTGCGCCATGCCGCCAGAAATCTGGTGCGGATAGCGCCGCGCCACATCTTCGGGATCGTTGATTTTGACCTCGCGCAGCAATTCGATAGCGCGGCTTTTGGCAACACGGCGCGACAGCCCACCCTTGTGGCGCAGCACTTCGGTGAGATGCGTGCCAAGGGTAAAGCATGGATCAAGCGCCGCCATCGGCTCCTGGAAAATCATGCCGATAGTGCTGCCGCGCAGGCCGCGCAACGAACGGGTGTCGGCAAGGTCAAGGTGTGCACCGCCCAGTTGCATCGTGCCTCCGGCCACCGCCGTTCCAGAGGGCAGCAGCCCGATGGTCGCGAGCACCGACAGGGTTTTGCCCGACCCCGATTCACCGACAATCCCCAGCGTTTCACCAGCCATAAGATCAAAATCAAGGCCATCGACGAGCGGCTGCGCCAGCCCATGCGCGCGGATGACCAAGCCGCGCAAACTCATGACGGCCTTTGGATCAAGCTGACTGGAGGCTCTCGGCGACGAAGGCCGGGCGCTGGCAACCGGCGTGCCTGCGCCACTGCGCTGCATCCAGCGCTCGGCGAGCGCATCGCGAAGGCCATCGCCAATCAGCGCGAAGGCCAGCACGGTCAGCGCCACGGTGACACCTGGCGGCACCAGCATGAATGCGTCATCATTCAGCACGCTGGAGGCGTCATAAATCATGCCGCCCCAGCTTGGGGCCGGTGGCGGCACCCCCAGCCCGAGAAAGCTGATGCCGGTCTGGATTAACACAACCACCGCCGCAAATAGCGACAATTGCACGATGATCGTGCCGGCAATGCGGGTGATGACGTGGCGCAGGATGATCGTGCTGTCGCGCAGACCGGCAATCCGCGCCGCTTCGATATAAAGCTCGCCGCTTACGGCCAGCGTCGCGCTGCGCACCACCCGCACAATGCCAGCCGAGCCGAGCAGGCCCGCGCTGACCATGGCAGCGAACATGCTGTGATGGAAAATCGACAGGATCGACAGCAGAATGACAATGCCCGGCAGCGACATGACCAGATCAACGCCCTGCACGACAAAACGATCAAACCGGCCCCGGTAAAACCCGGCGGTGACGCCAATGCCAACGCCGATGACGCCCGCCACCACCAGTGCCTCAAGAATGCCCGCGAGCGCAGGGAGGCCGCCATAGAGCAGGCGGCTGAGGAGATCACGCCCGAGCGCATCGGTGCCCAGCCAATGCGCCGCTGTCGGGCCCTGCCGCATGCTGAGCAGATCTTGATTCAACGGATCATAGGGCGCGATCCACGGCGCGAGAACGGACGCCAGCAGTACGAGGCCGAGCCAGGCCAGCGACAGCACGGTCAGCGGGCGTTCAAGCAACCGCCGGGCCAGCGAAGCCGGAACCAGGGCCGGCGCCCGAGCCATGTCAGGCGTGGCAGCCCCGCTCATGTGCGCACCTTGGGATTGAGCCAGCCATAGCTCAAATCAACCGCCAGATTGATGGCGATGACAATCAACGTGAAATACAGCGTTGCGCCTTGAAGCAGCGCGATGTCACTGTTGGTGGCAGCCTCAACCGCCAGGCTGCCGAGGCCGGGTAACACGAAAATGCGCTCGACAAACACGGTTGAGCCGAGCGCGCTGATCATCACCAGTCCAATCACTGTCACCACGGGCAAGGCCGCATTGCGCAGGCCGTGCTTCCAGATGACATTGGTTTCGGACAACCCGCTCGCCCGCAGCGCCCTGATAAAATCGCGACCCATGGTTTCGCCCATCGAATCGCGGGTTTGCTTGGCGATGCTGGTGATGGAATGCAGGGCCACCGACAGCACCGGCAAAATCAGGCTTGCCAGCCACAGGCGCGGGCTTTCAAAAAAGCTGGTGTAACCGATGGCTGGCAGCCAATCGAGCTTGACGGCGAAAATCTCGATCAGGATCAGGGCTACCCAGAACGACGGAAACGCCAGCCCGGCTATCGACAACACGTCAATGCTGCGCCCAACCAACCCGCCGCGCAGCGCGCTGATGGTGCCGAGCAACAGGCCTGCCGTGACGCAAACCAGTAGCACGCCTGCGACGATGGACAAGGTTACGCCAATGCGCTGGTTGAGAAGGCCAATGACCTTTTCGCCGGAAAAATACGAGGTGCCAAGATCGCCATGCAAGGCCCGGCTAAGCCAATGGCCGTATTGCACCAGCACCGGCTGATCGAGGCCGAGCTTGTGGCGCAACGCCAGATAGGCCTTGAGACTGGTCTGGCCCTGCGGCAGAGTCGCGGCCACATCGCCCGGCGCAAAACTGTCCAGCACATAAGTCAGCAGCGTCACAGCCAGCAGCAACGGGATCGAGACCAGCAGACGATGCACGATCAGGCGGATCATATCTGTGGGCACTCCACGCTGACGCAGGCTTGCCTGAATTCATCATTGCAAGGCGGCCAGCGTCAAGCTTGGCCAGCGAACATACGCGCGCGGTCATTCCAGCAGCGCAACTCGACGTGAAAATCCACCGCTTTCAGCGCAGCGCCTGCCCGCTCTCCGGGTCAAATAATTGCAGCGCTTTGGTATCAAAGGTGATGACCACACCATCGCCCGCGCGCAGTGCCGGTTCGCGCGCCGCCATGGCGATGATCTTGGCCGTGCCAAAGCGCAGGTGCAGCAGCCGACTGGGGCCGAGTTCCTCGACGAGTTCAAGGCGGGCCTGATGGCCCCCTTCAGTGGGCGTCGTCCCGGCAATCAACCCAATGGATTCAGCCCTGATCCCCAGGGCGACCTTCTGCGCGGCCTTCAGGCCAGGCAGACCTGGCAAAGCGACGCGTGGCCCGCAATCCAGTTGCAGCTTCCCATCGTCACCGACCGTGCCATTCAGCAGGTTTATGGGCGGTGCGCCCAAAAATCCCGCGACAAAGACGTTTTCGGGCTTGTCATAGACCTGGCCCGGCGGCCCCTGCTGCACAATGGCCCCGTCGCGGAGCACGACAAGATGATCGGCCATGGTCATGGCTTCAAGCTGATCATGGGTGACATAGACCGATGTGACGCCCAGCCGTTGCTGCAAGGTGCGGATTTCCACCCGCATTTCACCGCGCAATTTGGCGTCGAGATTGGACAAAGGTTCATCAAACAGAAAGGCCTTTGGTCGCCGCACGATGGCCCGGCCCATGGCGACGCGCTGGCGCTGGCCGCCCGAGAGGGCGCGCGGCT
>DAICZI010000211.1 GCA_027311205.1 Beijerinckiaceae bacterium
GTATAGCGGCTCCGTGCGCCATGCGCAGCAGATTTGTCAATTTGTTTGACAAGCTAAAGCGTCAAAAATTGCGCTGCGGGAAAAATTGCGCTGGGGGAATCGCAACTGCCCGCAAGCCATGCTAGAGCGCGCTCATGACCTCACTGACCTCCACGCACACCCGCTCCCGCATTGACGAAGCGTTCGCGCGCCTCAAGGTGCAGGGCCGCGCCGCCTTGATCACCTTCATCGAATCGGGTGATCCTGACGAAGCGACCTCGCTGGCCTTGCTCAAGGCACTGCCCGCCTCCGGTGCGGACATCATCGAATTTGGCATGCCCTTCACCGATCCGATGGCCGATGGCCCGGTGATCCAGGCTGCAGGTTTGCGGGCCTTGCACGCGGGCCAGACCCTGCATCGCACGCTCGGCATGGTGCGCCAGTTCCGCAGCGGCAATGACACGACGCCGCTGGTGTTGATGGGCTATTTCAACCCGATCTATGTTTATGGTGTTGAAGCGTTCGTCAGGGATGCCAAGGCGGCCGGTGTTGACGGGCTGATCGTGGTTGATTTGCCGCCAGAGGAAGATGATGAACTCTGCCTGCCCGCTATCGCGGCGGGGCTGAATTTCATTCGGCTGGCAACGCCCACCACCGACGACAAGCGCCTGCCCAAAGTGCTGCAAAACACTTCGGGCTTTGTCTATTACGTTTCGATCAACGGCATCACCGGCGCGGCCGAGCCTGATTATTCGCAGGTTGAACATGCCGTCGCGCGGCTGCGGGCGCATACTGATTTGCCAATATGTGTGGGTTTTGGGGTGCGCAACGCTGCCGCAGCGGCTGCCATCGCCGCCCATGCCGATGGCGTGGTGGTCGGCACCGCTTTGATCAGCGCGCTGGCGGGCACGCTCGATGCTGAAGGGCACGCAAGTGCCGCGACCAACAGCAAAGTGGTTGAACTGGTGCGCTCGCTCTCGGCGGGCGTGCAGGCGGCGCGGCGCACCTGAGGCGCGCCAAACCTTCCTGAAACAAGCCTTTCTGAAGCAAGCCTCCTTGAAAAAGGCGCGAAGCCGCCGCATAAGCCCTGCGCAACGAGTTCCGGAGTTGAAGCATGAATTGGATATCCGATGTTGTGCCGCCGCGTATCCGCTCGCTGCTGCGGCGCGAGACGCCTGAAAATCTCTGGGTAAAATGCCCCGAGAGCGGACAATTGGTGTTTCACAAGGATCTTGAGGCCAACCTTTTCGTTGTGCCCGGTTCCGGACACCATATGCGCATTCCGGCCAAAGCCCGGCTGACCGCGCTGTTTGACGGCGGGACCTATGAGGATCTGCCCACCCCGGATGTCCCCGCCGACCCGCTGAAATTCCGCGACGTCAAGCGCTATAGCGACCGCCTCAAGGAGAACCGCGCCAAGACCGGACATGCTGACGCTATTTTGCTGGCGGCAGGGGCAATTGAGGGCCAAAAGGCCGTCGTGATCGCGGTGCAGGATTTCGATTTCATGGGTGGCTCGCTCGGCATGGCCGCCGGCGAGGCCATCATAACCGGCATGCTGGCGGCGGTGGAGCGGCGCAGCCCCTTCATCATTTTCACCGCATCGGGTGGCGCGCGGATGCAGGAGGGCATGTTTTCCCTGATGCAGATGCCGCGCACCACGGTGGCCGTGCAGCGCCTGCGCGCCGCCAAACTGCCCTATATCGTGGTGCTGACCAACCCGACCACGGGGGGCGTTACTGCCTCCTATGCCATGCTCGGCGATGTGCATATTGCAGAGCCTGGTGCGGTCATTGGCTTTGCAGGCGCGCGTGTCATCGAGCAGACCATCCGCGAGCGCCTCCCCGAAGGCTTCCAGCGCGCCGAATATCTGAAAGATCACGGCATGGTTGACATGGTGGTGAAGCGCACCGACATGCGCCCGACTTTGGCCCGGTTGTGCGCACTGCTGATGCGCGCGCCGTGCGCAGTTCCCGCCCCCGCAGCGGAACCGCAGCCTGCATGACGACGACGCCTGCTGCTGCCGACATGACCGGAGCCGTGCTGGCACGCCTGCTCGGCCTGCACCCCAAAAAGATCGACCTGTCGCTGGGCCGCACTCTGGCCTTGCTTGAAAAGCTGGGGCGCCCGCAAGACCACCTGCCGCCGGTCATTCATGTTGCCGGCACCAACGGCAAGGGCTCGACGGTTGCCTTTCTGCGTGCCATGCTGGAGGTCGCGGGCAAGCGTGTCCATGTCTATACCTCACCGCATCTGGTGGAATTTCACGAGCGCATAAGGCTGGCGGGCCGTTTGATTGCCGATGCTCGCCTTCGCACCGTGCTGGAGGAATGTGAGGCGGCCAATGCCGGCGCGCCCATCACCTTCTTCGAGATCACCACTGCCGCCGCTTTGCTCGAATTTTCCCGCGTGCCCGCCGATTTTTTACTGCTGGAAGTGGGCCTCGGCGGGCGCTACGATTCAACCAATGTCATTGACAGGCCCGCAGCCACCATCATCACTCCCGTCTCACATGATCACCCGGAGTTTCTGGGCACCGAGATCAGGGGCATCGCTTTTGAGAAGGCCGGAATTCTCAAGGCTGGCGTGCCGGCCATCATCGCCCCGCAAAGTGACGAGGCGCTGGACGTTATCCGCCGCGAGGCCACCCGCCTCGCGGCCCCGCTGCTGGTGGCGGGCGAGGATTTCCATGTCCATTGCGAGCACGGCCGCTTGATTTACCAGGACGAGGCCGGGCTGCTGGATCTGCCTTTGCCCAAACTCCCAGGGCGTCACCAATTTGACAATGCCGCCAACGCCATTGCGGCGCTGCGCTTGCTTGAGGCTGGGTTTTCTGCGGAGGCCATCGACAGGGGTTTGAATAATGTCGAATGGCCCGCCCGCTTGCAGCGCCTCAAGGCCGGGCCGCTGGTCGAGCTTGCCCCGCCGGGTTCCGAAATCTGGCTTGATGGCGGTCATAATGCCGAAGGCGGGCGGGTTCTCGGCGAGGCCATGGCCGATTTCGAGGAGGACGGTGCAAGGCCGCTGATCCTCATCTGCGGCACGCTCGCCACCAAGGACACCGCCGCCTTTCTGCACGCTTTTCGCGGACTGGCCCAGGAGGTCATTGCCGTGCCGGTGGCAGGCGATCACGCTGGACGCCCTGCCCTCGAGGTGGCCGCAACAGCCCGCGCACAAGGGATTCCCGCCTGCGCCTGTGCCTCCGTCAGCGACGCACTGGCCTATCTCAAAGCCCGGAGATGGGCCAAACCCCCACGGCTGCTGATTGCAGGCTCGCTGTATCTGGCAGGCGAGGTGCTGCGCAGCCAGGGCGTCACTTTGCTCTGAGCCAGGCCCGCCCCGCAGCGGCGGCGGGGGGCTTTGGTGTGCGTTCGTTCCAGCGAACCATTCCTGATCGGGCACGACGGGCCGAAAACCCGTCGTGCGGCATGCTTCTTTCCCATCACACCCGCGCGCCGGAGGTTGCACCCCAGGTGCTGCGCCAAGTGCTTTTGACGATAAACAGCCCGAGGCATCCTAACCCGGCCAACACGGCAAAGAACAGGAAACCCGCTCCGAACCCGCCTGTCATGCCTTTTGAAAGCCCCAGCGTCTTGGCAAGAAAGAATCCGCCAAGCCCGCCAGCACACCCCACCAACCCGGTCATGACGCCAATATCGCGCCCAAACCGCAGCGGGATCAGTTGAAACACCGCGCCATTACCCATTCCCAGTGCCAGGACACCGACGCTGAACAACAGCACCGCCAGCCACACCATGCCGGGCATGGTGGCCAGACTGAAGCCCGCAGCGTGGGCGGCGATAGCCCCTGGGGGGAGCAGCGCGATCAACCCGTAGGCAACCAGAACCACGCCAAACAGCAGCGTCAGCGTGCGCACCCCGCCGATGCGGTCGGCGATGGCGCCGCCCACCGGGCGAAAGCCCGAACCCAGCGCCACGATCAGCGATACCAGCAAGCCCGCCGCAACCGGCGACAGGTGATATTGCACGGTAAAATACAATGGCAACGTGTTCGCCAGTCCGACAAAGCCCCCGAAGGTGATGAAGTAGAACAACATGAACATCAGCGTGTCACTATTGCCAAGAAGCTTGGCATAAGTCGCCAGTTGCGGCGGCTTGCGCTGCATCGGCGCGTCTTTCACGGCGTAGGCATAATAGGCCAGAATTCCCAGCATCGGCACCAGCAGCACGCCGAACACCGCACTGGTTCGCCGCTACGGTTCGCAATCCTGGTTCGCACTCAACCTCGAACAGGAATTTGCCGCCGACCTGGGAGGCTTTGCGCGGGTCAGCAAGAACC
>DAICZI010000212.1 GCA_027311205.1 Beijerinckiaceae bacterium
ATTCAGCCGGGTCAGCCCAAATTTTGACGTTTCGCATAAACTGAAGGATTTTCGGCTTGAGGCCAGATTGTTCAACAATATCCAATTGGCGATCCACTGCGGCAATCATGCGCCGGTCAGGCTCCGCCCCCCGCGCCCGAGAAAGATCAACTCGCCATCCGTCATAATCGAACACGAGCGGATCGACGAAGGCAATTTTTGAAGGTCGCACGCTGGACTGGGCAAGACGAAAGTCAATCAATGGATTATATCTGTCTTGAAAGGCATTTAGCATCCGGAAAAGCGCGCCAATTTGCTTCGCTGAACATATCCTGCTTCTCACAGACGACGAAGCTCGCGTTTTGACCTGGAGAGCGCCATCGGAAAACGACCAGGATCGGGAATACGAAAAATCGTCCGTATGGCCTTCGATCGGAGCGGGCAGAGACACCGGTACCACGTCCTGCGGCAAGGTTGTGGAGACATTCTGTTCAATGCGACCGGGAAAACAACCCGATGAAAAGCGTTTGGTGGCCTGCGAGCCGACAAAGACGTTCTTTGACGCAAAGAGCACATTAAAGGCGTCAGGGGGCCGCCATCCCGAGGCGATGATCGAGGGCATGTGTTCGGCGCGCCACGAAGTCGCCACGACGTAAGGTTCGCCATGATCGGTTGGCGACGGCGCGCTCATCGATAATGCGCCGGGAAAACCAAGCTTTTTGGCGAGAGCCGCAAGAACCGCTTGTTGCCCCGCATTGTCGGCCAAAGCAACGAAACGCCGTTCCACATAAGCGAAATTTCCTGTTGCGCTCGCGCGAGTCTCGCCGCTGCGAACCCCATCTTTGGACAATTTTATGCGCGTATTAAGAACGAGCACATTCTGGTTTTCGTCGCCGACCGGCGACCGGGTGAATAGAGCGCCGGAATCGGAGACGCGAATGATCGGCTGATCGGCATCAATCGACGGGAGTTCGCCGAACGCGCTCCACGGTGCCGTTGGGTCGGCATAGGCGTCAAGACTTGGGACATAAAGCATGACGTGATTGAAGGCCTGAAGGAACGGAGCCTTGGGGAGGTCGCCAAGGCGCGACTGGCCATTGACCAGAACCTGTTCGGACGAAATGCCCTTGGCTCTCAGCAGCGCCGCCAGCAACAGCGCATGATCCTTGCAGTCGCCGAAACGGCGCGAAAGAATCGTCTCGACGTCATTGGGGATAAAACGGCCGGCCCCAAAATAGATCGCGTCGTAACGAATGTTTCGGCTGACCCAGTCGAACAGGGCTGTGGCTTGCGCCCTTCGGTCAACAATCCCTTTGGTAATCTGGTCTGCCAGCGTCTGCACCTGCGGCGTCACAACAAGGCGTTTCTTGACGCCCGCGAAATAGAACTCGCCGATTTGCGAGTATGATTTGAACGTTGTGAATCCAAAGTAGGGGACATGATCCAATAAAGCGACCGTGCCGACTTGACCGGATTGCGGCAAGCGGAAATGTGCAGACCACGAGCGCTCGATTTGGTCGCCCGCAGGCATTTCGGTGAACGCGAAATTGCGTTCCGCGTGTTGTATCGTGAGCGTGGCAGGTGCTTTGAGGTGATAAATATAATCCATCACAACCGAGGGAGACTGAGGAGGAAATATTTCAAACGCCGAATATTCGTTTGGGAAGAAGTGTTTCGCTTCAGTTAAAGTTTCGTCTATAATTGTTGTGTCGCCAACATCTACGTTTGGAAAAACAATCTCCCGGATCGAAATATCTGGCTGGGACACGGCTCCGGCCACACTTCCATGCTGGCTGACAATATCGCCGGGATTTACTTGAACAATTGATCCGTCTCTTTTCCGCGTATAGGCGTCGAGAATTTCAAACTTCTCGTTATTGAGGGTGGTTACACTGACTTTCGACGCCAGCGCGATTCCTCTGGCGTTCAGAACTGTCATCTCTATATGGGCTTTCTCGACATAGACGGAATTGCGGTCGAGGCTCGCATCAACGCGCGTAATTTGATGTACATCCGCGTCATCGACAACAGCCGACGGCGAGGGTGTTTGAGCGCTAGCGCAACCGATCGACGACCACAGCGCCATAAACATCAAGCACGCACTGTAAGTTATGCGATTCATGCTCCACCTTTCCCAAGTTTGCGATCTCAGCAAGCCTCAATCCCGCCATTGCAGCGCGCCGCAAAGCATATATCGGCGGTCTCAACACTGAAGTGCAACAGCAGCTTTCGGTTATTCGACATAAAACACTTCGTCCAGGGTTTGGAAACCCAGGCAAGCGCAGAGACGACATGACGGGTTGTGTCGTTCTGCCGTGCCGTTGGGTGCTGGAGCGAACCTTTTCATGGTTTGGCCGGAACCGACGCCTGGCCAAGGATTGTAAAAAGGCTCGCCGACACCCTCGTTGTGCTCGCAATGCCGGAAGATTTAGTTCAATAATAGTTCAAAGAACCTTGCTGATCGGCAGATCGAGCTGAATTTCCTCATAGGGCACGCTTGGTTGCAGCTTGCCCCACTCGCCCTTGAGCAATTCGACCAGGCCGAAACGCTCCATGCTTTTCAGAGTGCGCGACAGATTGGACTTCGCGCTACCCGACAGGGTTTCGAACTCCGCCAGTGACTTCGGCTGCTGTTCGATGATGAGATCAAGCAACAGACGGTTTTTGTCCGACAGCACGCGGGCCAGGCTTTCGATTGACGTGAACCACAGTTGGGGTTCGTCGGCTCTGGGTTTCAATTCGCCGCGCGCGATAGCCGCAACAGCCATGCAAAATCAGCATCCGAGGCCTTCGCAAAGGCCGCAACAAAATAGTTGCCAATCATAATTAGTTCGTATAAGAGAATATTGTTCGCTGAACGAACCAATGTTCGTATGATGTAACATCCGCACGGGAGGGCCGCGATGCAAAGCCGCAACGAGACGGTGCAATCATTTGCCAAGGGAATCGAGGTGTTGCGCTCCTTCGGGCTCGGCACCGACCGGCGTCAGACCATCACCGATGTTGCGGCCCGCGCCCGCATGACAAGGGCGGCGGCGCGGCGGTTTCTTTACACCCTCTGCGAGCAGGGCTGGGCGCGCACCGACGGCAAACATTTTGAACTGACCCCGGCGGTTTTGGAAGTCGGCCACACTTACCTCACCGGCATGTCGGAACTGGAAAGCGTCCAGGATATTCTGCGCGATCTCACCCGCGAACTGGGCGAATCGGCGTCAGCCGCCATGCTCGATGGCGCGGACATCATCTATGTGGCGCGCTCGCCCGCCAGTCACCGCATCATGGCGATCACGCTGGCGGTTGGGGCGCGTCTGCCCGCCCACGCCACCTCGATGGGCCAGGCGCTGCTGGCGCAACTCTCGGTCAATGAGCTCGACAATTATCTGCGCGTCGCCAAGCTTACCGGCTATACGCCCTTTACCATCACCGACCGCGATGCCCTTCGGGCGCGGCTGAAGAAGGTGCGCGCCGAGGGCTATGCGGTGATCAGCGAGGAACTGGAACTGGGGCTGCGCTCGATTTCAGTGGCAATCCAGGGACGCGGGCGCACCCGCTTTGCCATCAACCTCAGCGCCCAGGCTGCGCGGGTCAGCGAGGCCACAATGATCGGCACGTTTCTGCCGTCCCTGCAACGGGCCGCCCGGCAAGCTCAGATGGTCATGGCGTAAGGTCCCTGCGGGGGCGCTTGATCGGCTGAGGTCGCCCGTCAGACCTTGCCGGCCTTGGCCACTGCGGCGGCCACGGCATCGCTGGTCAGAAGCTCCGGCAAGGCGATTCCGCCCGGTGCGCCGGGGCCATAGACAATGTTGAAGGGAATGCCAAAGCGGCCGTGCTGCGCCAGATAGGCCGCAATGGCAGCGTTGGGCTTTGTCCAGTCGGCTTTCATGTCAATCAGGCCCGGTTGACGCAGCAGCGTGTTGACGGGTTCACTATCGAGCACCAGCCGCCGGTTTGCCTGGCATGTCAGGCACCAACTGGCGGTGACATCGACAAACACCACCTTGCCCTGCGCGACGGAAGTCTTGATCGCCCCGGTATCGAAGCTTTGCCATGCCAAAGTGTCCGCCGCACCGTCTCCTGTCCCGGTCGCAGGCCCAAAATGCAGCACCACCAGCACGGTAGCCAGCGCTGCGGCCACAAAGCCTGAAGCAAGGCCCAGGCTGGGACGGGCGAGTGGCAGGCCGCGCCGATGCCGCCAGACCATCAGCCCCGCAAGCAGGGCCAGACTGGCGAGGCCAATGCCCAGCGCAGGCAGCGTCCCGGTCTCGCCCCGCATGATCAGCAAGAGCCACAGGGCTGTGC
>DAICZI010000213.1 GCA_027311205.1 Beijerinckiaceae bacterium
ACGTCTGCCCAAGCCGTTTTTTGGGCTGCTTGACGAGGCGCTGTCGCAGCAAATCGCCTCGCAGATCCACCGGCCGTTCTGGCTCGATACAGTGGGGGAATCGAGCTTCATCGAAATCCGCATCCAGTTGCCCGATGCGATCATGCGCGTGATTGCGCGGCGCAGCGCCGCCTATGCCTCGAACTCGCATGTTTTCCTCTTGTGGATGCTGGGCACGGCGTCAGTGCTGATTGCCATTGC
This sequence comes from Beijerinckiaceae bacterium, assembly GCA_027311205.1. Lineage (GTDB taxonomy): Bacteria > Pseudomonadota > Alphaproteobacteria > Rhizobiales > Beijerinckiaceae > REEB77. The sequence continues at coordinate 241 of DAICZI010000213.1, forward strand.
GACGGTTTTTCTGCGCAACCAGATTCGCCCGATCCTGCGCCTGGCAGATGCTGCCGAGAGTTTTGGCAAGGGCCGCGACCATGAATTTGCGCCTTCGGGCGCCCGCGAGGTGCGGGTGGCGGGCTATGCGTTTTTGAGCATGAAGCGCCGTGTCGAGCGGGCCATGGAACAGCGCACCACGATGCTGAGCGGGGTCAGCCATGATTTGCGCACTATCCTCACAAGGTTCCGACTGTCGCTGGCGCTGATCAAGGCCAGTCCGGATGTCGAGGAAATGCGCACCGATGTCGAGGAAATGCAGCGGATGCTGGAGGCCTATCTCGCCTTCGCGCGCGGCGATGTGCAAGAGCCGGTGGTCAGGGTGGAACTGCGGCAATTGCTCGAGACGATCATCGCCGATGCGGAGCGCCATGGCACGCGCGCCAGCATTGAGCTGTTTGGCGATGCCAGCCTTGAGGCGCGGCCTGACGCGCTGCGCCGCTGTTTTGACAACCTCGTCAGCAATGCGCTGCGCTATGGCCGCCATATCGAGATTACCATTGTGCGAGACGCCCGCTTTGTCAGCGTGCATGTCGATGATGATGGCCCTGGGATTGCCCCGGAACGGCGCGAGGATGCGTTCCGGCCATTTTACCGGCTTGATGAGGCGCGCAATCAGGATGTCGGCAATTCCGGGCTTGGTCTCGCCATTGCCCGCGATATCGCGCGGGGCCATGGCGGCGAGGTGGTGCTGGTCGAAAGCGGGGCGGGCGGTTTGCGCGCCAGCGTGCGCCTGCCAGTGTGAGTCAGGCGTCGTGATGCGAGGAACGGATGCGCCAGACCAGCGCGCTGACCACGAGCAGGACCACCGGGATTGACAGCGCCGTGGCGATGATCGGATTGATCGGCAGTCCGTAGGCTTTCAGCCCCTCAAACAGATGCTCGGCAAGGCTGGAAACATAATAGCTGATGGCGGCCACCGACAGGCCTTCGACGGTTTGCTGCAAGCGCAGTTGCAGTTGGGCGCGGTGATTCATGCTGGCCAAAAGCGCGCTATTCTGGGTCTCAAGCTCGATTTCGACGCGGGTGCGCAGCAATTGGGCGGCACCGCTGAGGCGGCGGGACAATTCTTCGCCGCGTTGCTCGATCGCGCGGCAGGTGCGGATAGCGGGCTCAAGGCGGCGCGCAAAAAAGCCGCTCCAACTGGTGTGGCCAGAAACAGTGACTTCGCCAATCACTTTCAGGCGTCGCCAGATCAGATCGCCATAGGCGCGGGTGGCACCAAAGCGGAAGGAACTGGCCGAGGCGCCATGTTCAAGCTGGGCTGAAAGCGCAGTCAGACGGTCAAGAATGGTCCGGTTGGCATCGAGCGTCGCGTTATGGCGAATCTGGTCAAAAATGACTGGCAGATCATGCTCGATAGCGCTGATGACCGGGGCCAGCGTCTGGGCTTGCGGCAGGCCGAGCAATGCAAGTGTGCGGTAGGTTTCGATCTCCAGAATACGCTGCACCAAGGCGCCCGCGGCGGCTGGCGACAGGCCGTCGGCGGCAATGGCGATGCGCACGAAGCCAGCGTGATCGGGTTGAAAATCACTGGCGAAAATTGCCGAAGACGTCGTGTTTCTGGCCATGGCAACCTCGCCCGGCGGAAACAGGGCGGCGAGGGCATCCGGCGCGGCGCTCTCGAAAAGCTCCAGCGCCACTTTCACCAGCAGGGGGCCGGGCTGGCCTAATTCTCCCATCACGGCGTCGATGTCGCCGGAAGCCTGGGCAAAGGGCTGATCGGTCGCCGTGCCGCGGCTTTCAAAGGTCAATGTGGTAAATTCGCTGTGGCCCTCCCAGCGAAGCACCATGGCTCCGAGGTCAATCCGGTGATATTTGGCACCGGAGGGCGGCTGGGGCAGCCCGTGGCCCATGCAAAACGCCCGCAGCGCCTGGCGGCTGCGTGTCCTGGCGGCGCCATCGGCCATGAAAGCAAAGTGCCGGATGTGCTGGGGTAGTGCCATATCCGTGAAGGGCCGGGCGTGCATCTCGCCCAGCACAAAGCTGCGCGAAGGATGCTCAACGAGCGTCAGGGCTGTGGAAGTTATGGTTTCAGAGCCGGGCGTCTGGTGGTTCATGCGTGGCCAGCGCCCCTCGACAGGGACGCCGCGGTGACACCGAGGCGTGACAGTGCCAGATCGTAGCGGCGGTTGACCGGCGTATCGAACAGCAGCCTGCTGTCAGCATGGCAGGTCAGCCAGCCGTTGTGCTGGAGTTCATCATCAAGCTGGCCCGGCCCCCAATTGGCATAGCCAAGGGCCAGCATGGAGCGGCGCGGCCCTCGCCCTGCCGCAATGGCGCGCAGGATATCAAGGGTTGCCGTCAGGCAGACCTCCTGATTGATCGGCAAGGTGGCGTTGCCGACAAAATAATCGGCGCTGTGCAGGACAAAGCCGCGTTCGCCTTCAACCGGGCCGCCGTGCATCACGGACAGGCGCTCGGCGCTGGCGGGCAGGCGGATCATGTCGTCCTCATCAATGATCGACAATTGCACCAGCAATTGCGGCAGGCTGACATCGTCGCGGCGCTGGTTGATCACCAGTCCCATAGCCCCCTCGGAACTATGGGCGCAGAGGTAAACCACGCTGCGGGCAAAGCGTGGATCCTCCATGCCGGGCATGGCGATCAGCACCTGCCCGTCAAAATACCCACCTTCAAGTGTCAGTCGTCCACGCATGGCTTGATCATGCACAGTTGAGCGCGGAAGCTCAACTGGAAAAATATGTCCGGCACTGGTATCACGCATTCGTGGCTGGAAACGCTTTTGTTTGCAGGCTAAACACTCGTCATGAGCAAGATTTCAATTTTTCTGGCGATCTCGGCCCTGTTGGGCTCGCCCGCCGCAGCATCTGCAGACAGCTTTGCTTCGCCATGGGTGGCGGGGGCCGGGGCCAAAGCCCGCTTGGTCGTCGCTGGCGGCCCCGTTGACGGCGCCTGGCAGGCCGCTGTCGAGATCAGACTTGATCCGGGGGAAGTGACCTATTGGCGCTCGCCCGGCGAGACAGGTGTACCTCCCGATTTTGATTTCAAGGCCTCCAGCAATGTCGCGACAGCGACTGTGGCCTATCCAGCGCCGCACGACCTGACTGAAGCGGGCAATATTGAAGCTTTTGGTTATGAAACCAAAGTGCTTTTTCCCGTGCGGGTCACTGCCGCCACGGCGGGGCAACCGGCATCCTTGCGGCTGGTGCTGAATTACGCCGCATGCGCGCAAATCTGTGCGCCGCTCCATGCTGACCTGGCCTTGGCGCTCCCCATGCTGCCGGTAACTTCCCCCTACGCGCGCGATATTGCAGCCTGGCGCGCTCAAGTGCCGCGCTCGCGCCCTGTTGCGCCTGCGGCTTTGGCGGCGGCAACGACGCGTGCGCCGGGGGTGGGCAAGCCTGCGTGGTTGTTCCAACCCCAAAAAATTGGCATCGCGGCCACGCATTTGTTTGTCGAGCCGCCTGATGGCTATTATGTCACGGCGAAGCCGGAAGGAGATGACGGGGCCTTCAGGCTGACACTGAGCGGTGCGCCCACCCATCCCAAAACCACCCTTGTGCCGGTGCGCTTTACCGCGACTGGAAAATCAGGCCCTGTTGAATGGCGTGGCACTCTCGACGCGAGCCCATCAAAGCCTTAAACATGGCTGCGAGGTTGGTATTTTCCACCACATGCCGCGGAGACATCGTAATGACCATCAAGACCGGTGATAGACTTCCTGAAGCCAAGTTTCGTGTCATGACCGGCGAAGGGCCGAAAGTCGTGACCACTGACGAGATGTTCAAGGGCAAAAAAGTCGTGCTTTTTGCTGTGCCTGGCGCTTTCACACCCACATGTCACCGCAACCATCTGCCAGGCTTCCTCAACCAGCGCGATGCTTTCATGAGCAAGGGCGTGGATGCGATCGCCGTCACCGGCGTCAATGATGTGTTTGTCATGGATGCGTGGGCGAAGGCCACAGGCGGCACAGGAAAGATAGAGTTTCTCTCGGATGGGAATGGTGATTTCG
>DAICZI010000214.1 GCA_027311205.1 Beijerinckiaceae bacterium
CACCTGGAGCCGAGTCACTCCCTATCTGGGTGCGGGCGTCGGCATGTCCTACAACACCGTATCGGGTCTTTCTGACCAAGGTGCGGGCAGCACGTCAGCGCTTGGAACCGGCAACGGCGGCTATGGTTATGCCAAGACACACTCAAACACCAGCATTGCCTGGGCGCTTATGGCGGGTCTTGATTATACCATCAACCCGAACCTGAAAATGGAATTGGGGTATCGTTATCTCAACATGGGGGCAACGAAATCAGGCGTGATCGCCTGCACTATTCCTGCTGGCTGCCCGAATGAGGTGCACCGCTATAACCTCGCCTCCAACGACTTCCATCTCGGCATGTTGTGGACATTCGGCGGTTACGCGCAGGCGCAGCCTGCCGCCTGGGAACCGGCTCCGCAGGAACCCATCGTCAAGCGGTTCTGAGTCAAGCGGTTCTGATCGCTGCGATTTTTCATTTTCCGAAAAGTCAGCGCGGGCCTCGCAAGGCCCGCGTTTTTCATTTTGCCTTAACCCTGCTGCCTACCTGCGGCATAATTGCGCTTGACGGCGCGCAGGCATCGGCCTAACCGCAGCGCCGGGACACTTCCCCCCAACGGGAGGCGCCCATCTGAGAGGATGGTCAATCATGACGAATATTATGCCCGGCCAGCGGCCGGTAAATCCGCAATTTTCTTCCGGCCCCTGCGCCAAGCGCCCTGGCTGGTCTGTTGAAGCCCTCAAGGATGCCGCACTTGGGCGTTCGCACCGGGCCTCCATCGGCAAAAACAAACTCAAAAAAGCTATCGACCTTACCCGCAAGGTGCTGGACGTGCCTGCCGATTATCGCATCGGCATTGTGCCCGCGTCAGATACCGGCGCCGTCGAGATGGCGATGTGGAGCCTGCTCGGCCAGCGCCCGGTCGACATGGTTGCATGGGAGAGCTTCGGCGATGGCTGGGTTTCCGATGCCGTCAAACAGCTCAAGCTGAAAGATGCCCGCAAGCTGACCGCGCCCTATGGCGAGATTGTCGATCTGAAGTCGATCAATTTTGATCATGACGTCGTGTTCACCTGGAATGGCACCACGTCGGGCGTGCGCGTGCCCAATGCTGATTTTATCCCGGCGGACCGCAAGGGTCTGACCATCTGCGACGCGACCTCCGCGGCTTTCGCGCAGAAGCTTGATTTCTCCAAGCTCGATGTCGTCACCTTCTCCTGGCAAAAAGTGCTGGGCGGCGAGGCTGCGCACGGCATGTTGATTTTGGGGCCGCGCGCCGTCGAGCGGCTTTTGACCTATACCCCGGCCTGGCCGATGCCGAAAATTTTCCGCCTCACTTCGGGCGGCAAGCTGATTGAGGGCATTTTTGCGGGTGAAACCATCAATACGCCTTCGATGCTCTGCGTTGAGGATTATCTTGATGCGCTTCATTGGAGCGAGAGCGTTGGCGGGCTGGATGGCCTTGTCGCGCGGGCTGACGCCAATGCCAAAGTGCTGGCCGACTGGGTGGCCAAAACTCCATGGGTCGAGCATCTCGCCCGCCGGGCCGAAACCCGCTCCAACACCAGCGTCTGCCTGAAGGTCGTCGCCCCGGCCATCACCAGCCTGCCCGCCGAAGCGCAGGCGGCTTTCGCCAAAGGCCTCGCCACGGTGCTGGACAAGGAAAAAGTCGCCTTTGATATCGGTGCCTATCGCGATGCCCCGCCCGGCCTGCGTATCTGGTGCGGTGCGACGGTGGAAGCCACCGATGTCGCGTTGCTGACGCAGTGGCTGGACTGGGCCTTCGCGCAGGAAAAAGCCAAGCTCGTCAAAGCGGCTTGAGCCGAAATTTCGCGTTGCGCCGTCCCCGCCGAAAGCCTCTGGCCTGAAGCCGGGGCCGCGCCGTGCCCTTAGCTGCCCCGTGCCCTTCGCCGATTCATGAGCGGCTGAACCCCCCAAACTCATCCTTGAAGGAACCTCCCCATGCCCCGCGTTCTCATTTCTGATGCCCTCTCCCCCGCCGCCATCCAGATTTTCAAGGATCATGGCATCGAGGTCGATTTCCAGCCTGATCTTGGCAAGGACAAGGACAAACTGGCCGCCGTCATTGGCCAGTATGACGGCCTTGCCATCCGCTCGGCCACCAAGGTCACGGCCAAAATCCTGGAAAATGCCACCAGGCTGAAGGTCATTGGCCGGGCAGGCATTGGTGTTGACAATGTCGATATTCCCGCCGCTACGGCGCGCGGCGTGATTGTCATGAACACGCCGTTTGGCAATTCCATCACCACTGCCGAACACGCCATTGCGCTGATGTTTGCGCTCGCTCGCCAAATCCCGGCGGCCGATACCTCGACGCAGGCGGGCAAATGGGAGAAGAATCGCTTCATGGGTGTCGAACTCACCGGCAAGGTGCTCGGCATCATCGGCTGCGGCAATATCGGCTCGATTGTGGCCGAGCGTGGCATCGGCCTGAAAATGCGGGTTATTGCCTATGATCCGTTCCTGACGCCGGAGCGCGCCCTGGATATTGGCGTCGAGAAAGTCGAACTTGACCAACTTCTCGCCCGCGCCGATGTCATCACGCTGCATACGCCAATGACGCCGCAAACTAAAAACATCCTGTCGGCGGAAAATATCGCCAAGACCAAAAAGGGCGTGCGAATCATCAATTGCGCCCGTGGTGGCCTGGTCGATGAAGTCGCCCTGCGCGCGGCGCTGGATTCGGGCCATGTCGCGGGTGCGGCCTTTGACGTATTTGTCGAGGAGCCGGCCAAGGCCAACCCGCTGTTCAACCACCCCAACGTGGTCTGCACACCACATCTGGGCGCGGCAACCAGCGAGGCGCAGGAAAATGTCGCGCTGCAAGTCGCCGAGCAGATGTCGGATTATCTGATGCGCGGGGCGATCTCCAACGCCGTCAATTTCCCCTCGATCACGGCGGAGGAAGCCCCCAAGCTGAAGCCCTTCATCGCGCTGGCCGAAAAGCTCGGTTCTTTTGCGGGACAACTCACCGAAACCGGCCTGCACAAGGTCACCATCCGCTATGAGGGCCAGGTGGCGGGCCTCAAGACCAAGGCGCTCACCGCCTCGGCCATCGCCGGGCTGCTGCGCCCGTTGCTGTCGGATGTGAATGTGGTTTCGGCCCCGATCGTCGCCAAGGAGCGCGGCATCATGATTGATGAGGTGACGCGGGCCGCCGATGGCGATTATGAATCGCTGATCACGCTGGAAGTGGCGACCGACAAGCAGGTGCGGTCGGTCTCCGGCACGGTGCTGCATGATGGCCGTGCCCGCATCATCTCGATCAAGGGCATCCAGGTCGACGCTGAATTCGCCCCCGACATGATTTATGTCACCAACGAGGACAAGCCCGGCTTCATCGGCCGCTTTGCCGGCCTGCTCGGCGATGCCTCTGTAAATATCGCGACCTTTGCGCTCGGCCGCGATGAAGAAGGCGGCTCGGCGATTGCGCTGGTGGCGGTTGACGGCAAAGTGCCTGAAGGCGTGCTCGCCAAGGTGCGGGCGCTGCCGGGTGTCAAGCAGGTGAAAGCACTGTCATTTTGACGGTGCGGCAGAGGCTCCGCTAAAGCGCTGCTCGATATAGGCCTGCACCATCGCCTTGAAATCATTGGCGATGGTCGGGCCGCGCAGGGTTGCGGCCTTCTTGCCATCAATGAACACCGGCGCAACGGGAGTTTCGCCGGTGCCGGGCAGCGATATGCCGATATCGGCATGTTTGCTCTCGCCCGGGCCGTTGACGATGCAGCCCATGACCGCGACATTGAGCGCCTCGACACCCGGATAAAGCTGTTTCCATGCTGGCATCGAGGCGCGGATATGGTCCTGAATATCGCGTGCCAGTTCCTGAAACACCGTTGAGGTGGTGCGCCCGCAACCGGGGCAGGCGGCAACCAGCGGCACGAACGTGCGAAAGCCCATGGTTTGCAGCAATTCCTGCGCGACCGTGACTTCGAGCGTGCGATCACCGCCCGGTTCAGGGGTCAGCGACACGCGAATGGTGTCGCCAATGCCCTGCTGCAGCAAAATCCCCATGGCTGCCGACGAGGCGACAATGCCCTTCGAGCCCATGCCCGCCTCGGTCAGGCCGAGATGCAGCGCGTAATCGGAGCGGGCGGCGAGCATTTGATAGACCGCAATCAAGTCCTGCACCGCCGAAACCTTGGCCGAAAGAATGATGCGGTCGCGCTCCAGCCCCATGGCTTCGGCCTGCGCGGCTGAGAGCAGCGCCGAGCGCACCATCGCCTCGCGCATCACCGCGCGGG
>DAICZI010000215.1 GCA_027311205.1 Beijerinckiaceae bacterium
CTATCGAACAGCTATGATGTTTATGGCACGGGTGCCATCGCCATGCCGCTGATCGGCCTTGTGCATGCACAAGGCCTGACAACCCATGGCCTTGAGCGCGTCATCGCCGATAAACTGCGCAATGGCTTTGTCCGCGATCCACAGGTCGCCGTCGAAGTGCAGGCTTACCGCCCGTTCTTTATTATGGGTGAAGTCACCACGGCGGGCCAATACCCCTATATCAACGGCATGACTGTGCAAAATGCCATCGCAGTTGCCGGCGGTTACACGCCGCGCGCCAGCCATGCCGGTGTTGTGATGACCCGCATCGTCGATGGTCGCTCCTACACCGGAATGGTGCCCGTAACCGAACCCGTTCGTCCAGGTGACACCATTTCGGTGCGCGAGCGGCTGTTTTGATCGTGCCCGGCGCGCCTGATGCCTGAACCCATGCCCACGCACCGCGTTTCCCCTCAAGATGTCAACATCCTGCACGTCTTTCGGGCTCCGGTGGGTGGCTTGTTCCGCCATGTCCAGGACTTGGCAAGCGAACAGGCGGAACGCGGCTATCACGTCGGTATCATTTGCGATTCCTTGACGGGTGGTGAATTTGCGGCGGCCCGGCTTGCCAAGCTGGCCCCCAAGCTGGATTTGGGGATCGAGCGTTTGCCGATGCCCCGCAGGCCCTCCTTCAACGATTTCGTCGCTGTCCGCCGCGTCATGACCCGCACGACAGCCTTGCGGCGTGGCGGGCGCACTTTGATCCTTCACGGCCATGGTGCCAAAGGCGGCGTCTATGCCCGCCTGCCGGGTCTATGGTCGCACGATGCCTTGCGCGCCTATACTGCCCATGGCGGCAGCTTCAATTACCGGCCAGGCTCGCGCATCCATGGCTTTTACATGCGCATCGAAGCGGCGCTGAACCGCGCGACAGACATCTATCTCTATGAAAGCGCCTACATAAAATCACGCATCGAGGCGGAATTGGGCCCTGCTTGCAAGCTCGGCAAAATCGCCGTCAATGGCATTTCCGAGGCCGAATTCGAGCCGGTCGCACCAAGTCCCGAAGCTGCGGATTTCCTTTACCTGGGCGAGTTGCGCGCCGTCAAAGGCGTCGACACGCTGATTGAAGCCATGGCGCTGGTGCATGCAACCACGGCACTGCGGCCAACGCTGGTTTTGGCTGGCACTGGCCCGGACGAGGCCGCGCTGAAAAACCAGGTCGCGACGGGAGGGCTTGGCCCTTACGTCACTTTCGTCGGGGCGCAGCGCGCCCGTCATGCCATGGCTAAGGCGCGCACCTTCGTGGTGCCGAGCCGCGCTGAGTCCCTGCCCTATTCCCTCCTGGAAGCGACCGGCGCCGGCATGCCGACGATTGCCACCAATGTTGGCGGCATACCGGAAATTTTTGGCCCCTTCGCTGACCAGTTGATTGCTTGCAATGATGCCCCGCTGCTGGCAGCGCGCCTCACTGCATTGCTTTTGGCCCCTGAGTCGGAGCGCGCTGGCATGGCTCTTGCTATTCAGAAACATGTCAAAACACGGTTTACAATCAAACATATGGTCGATGACATTCTCGAAGCTTACGAGCAGGCGCTCGACCAAAAAGCCAACCGGCGCGCCTGAGGCATTTCGAGGTATCCAATTTTACGAGGGCTGGTGTTATGGCTGCTTTTACAACAAGGGATTTGCTGGAACTCGATGCTGCCCTGCAAGCACCATCGACCAGTGCTGGCCTTGACAGCGAAACTACACGCATGCCGCCCCTGGCGGATGTCGGTGTCATTCAGCGCAACCGTTATGCGCTTTCGCCCGTGGTGGTGGCCGGCTCGGCACGGCTGATCGAGTTTTGCCTCGTCGCGCTCTGCGGCTTTCTGATCCACCGCGTCTATGTGCATCCGCCCATTGGCACCGAAACGGACTATTACATCGCCATTCCGCTGATATCTCTGGCCACACTGACGATCTTCCGCGCCCTGGGCCTCGACCAGATTTCCACCTTGCGTGAGCCGCTCAGCCACGGCCTGCGGATCATGGGCGGCTGGGCGCTGGTTTTCCTTGTATCAATGGCGCTGGTGTTTTTCCTGAAACTGGACGGAATTTTCTCACGGGTCTGGTTGCTCAGCTGGTTTGGCATCGGCTTGGTGATGCTGATGATTGAACGCGCCATCATCGCCTTTGTCGTGCGTTACATGACACGGCTCGGGCGGCTGGAGCGCCGCGCCGTCATTGTCGGCGGCGGCACGGCGGGCGAGCAGGTCCTGCGTAATCTCGCCGAGCAGCAAGATTCAGATCTACGCATTTATGGCGTGTTTGATGATCGCACGGACGCCCGCTCACCTGACATCGTCGCAGGCTTTCCCAAGCTCGGCACAGTTGATGATCTGGTTGAATTTGCCCGCCATACAGCGGTCGATCTGGTGATTTTCACATTGCCGATCAGTGCCGAGAAGCGACTGCTGCAAATGCTGCACAAATTATGGGTGCTGCCAATCGATATCCGCTTGGCGGCCCACATGAACAAGCTGCGCTTCCGGCCGCGTTCGTATTCCTATATCGGCAATGTTCCGGTGCTGGACATGTTCGACAAGCCCATCGCCGACTGGGACCTGGTGGTCAAATCCGCCTTCGACAAGATCGTCGGCTCGCTGTGCCTGGTGGTGCTGGCACCCCTGATGGTGTGCATCGCGATTGCTGTGAAACTCACATCAAAAGGCCCGGTTTTTTTCAAGCAGAAACGCTACGGCTTCAACAACGAACTGATCGAAATCTACAAATTCCGATCCATGTATGTCGATCAGCTCGATTTCGACGCCACCAGGCAGGTGACCCGCAACGACCCGCGCGTAACCCCGGTGGGCCGCATTATCCGCAAGACCTCACTGGATGAACTGCCGCAACTGTTCAATGTGATTTTTTTCGGGAACCTCTCGCTTGTCGGCCCGCGCCCCCATGCCATCAACGCCTCGGCGGAAAATCGCCTCTATGACAAGGTTGTCGATGGCTATTTCGCGCGCCATCGCGTGCGCCCCGGCATCACCGGCTGGGCGCAGGTTAATGGCTGGCGCGGCGAAACCAACACCCGTGAGAAAATCCAGGGTCGCGTCGAACATGATCTTCATTATATCGAAAACTGGTCGATCCTGTTCGATGCCTATATCCTGTTGATGACGCCCATCTCGGTGCTGCGCGGCGACAACGCCTATTGAAGCGCCCTCACGCCGCCGACATGTGAATCAAGTCTTTCGGAATGGGTACAATCGGCAGGGCCACCTTCTCCAGCATCGCGTTATACACCTCGAGGATGCGCTCGACATGGCGTGCTGTCGAGGGCGGATCCTGCCAGAAAGCGTCATAGGCGCCATGCGAAAGCCGCGTGATCAGTTCGTCATTCTGAGCCTGCATCAACATGCCCGCCAGCGCATCGGCGTCAGCACCGCGAAACCACAGGCCGGTAGAGAAATGCTCAATCTCTTCGCGCCCGGCGCAGCCATCCGCGACGATGACAGGCGTGCCGAGCGCCTTGGCTTCGAGCACGGTGAGCGGCTGGCCCTCATACCAGAGCGAGGGGAACACCAGCGCCCGCGCGGCCCGCATGATCTGGCGCACCTCGCCCGGTGATTTCCACCCCAGCAGCCGCGCTTCGGGAAAGCGTGCCTGCAATTCGCCAGCCAGCGGGCCATCGCCCACAAACACCGGCACAATACCCACCCGCCGCGCCGCTTCGGCAAACAGGAAAGGGCCCTTCTCGGGTGAAAGCCGGCCCACAAAAATCACGTCGCCGGAAGCCGGGTTGGTTTTGCGGCCCAGTTGATCGACCTCGATGGGGTTGGAAATCTGGTGAATTTTGACACCTTTGGGCAACTGCTGCGACACGACGCCAACCTGAAATCGCGAGATCATGATGTAGTCGCTGAAAATTTCCGGCAGATGCGCGATATTGGTCATGATCGCCTGGCGCGCGCTACGCCATAATTTGCGTGGGTAATTCACTGAATCGCAATGGGTCGACACGCATTGCAGCGACAGCGGCGTCAACTTGCAGGCATGCCCGGTCTGGTAATTGTAAAATCCACCATTCGGGCAAAACAGGAAATATTCATGCACGGTATAGACCGCCGGGAAGCGCGAGGCGACAATCGGTCGGGCAATGGAGGGAGACAGCGCCTTGGCCCAGCCATGGACATGAACAATGGTACGTCCGCGCGGCATGGTTGCCAGCAAGCGTCGCAATTCGCGCGCTGCCCTGATGTTCC
>DAICZI010000216.1 GCA_027311205.1 Beijerinckiaceae bacterium
ATCAAGGCCGGGTCTGGCGCGATACCTGCCGCCTGCAATGCGGCCATAGAACCCTCCACCCGTTCGCGCCGCGTTGTAACAGTCTCCAGCCCGGCCAAAAACGCAATGCGCCGATGACCGAGCCCGAGCAAATAGTCCACCGCCATGCGCGCGCCCGTGACATTGTCCTGGCCGACATAGGGCAGGCTTGAGCCCTCCAGCCGCCGCATCGTCGTCACCACCGGCGCGCGAAACCGCGCCGAATCAAGCATCTCAGCGACGCCTGAGCCGCCGACAGGGCTGATCACCATGCCCGCGACGCCCTGCTCCTGCATCGAGGTGATCAACCGCGCCTGACGCGCGACATCCTCATTCGTATTGGCCAGCAAGGGCACAAACCCGGCCTGAAAAAACGCGTCCTCCAAGCCAACCGCCAACTCGGCAAAAACCGGGTTCATCAGATCATTGATGATCATGCCGACAAAATCGGTGCGCGCCGTGCGCAGATTGGCGGCGCTGCGATTATAAACATAGCCGAGTTCCACCATGGCGGCATGGATGGCTTCGCGCGTCTCACGGCGCACGGAGGGGCTGCCCTTCAGCACCAGCGACACGGTGGATTTGGATACGCCGGTGCGGCGGGCAATATCGATGATTGTCACGCGCCGACGCGTCAATTCCCCTGCCGCCATCTGTCCCTGCACGCCTGCCCCAAGCCGGGCTCTTGATATGGCCCGGTCCTGTATCGTTCCACAAGTCCAGCACCGGCGCAAGCACGCAAAACCGGATGACCGACACCACGCATTTCGAGCAGGCCGCTCAACCCAAGGGCGGCACCACGCGGGGGTGGCCTTCGTCATCCACGGCCACGAAAGTGAAGGTCGCGTCAGTGACCTTGTCACGAGCCTTTTGGCGAAAGCGGCGCGCCCAGGCCTCGATATGGATGCGCATCGATGTGCGCCCGACATGCTCGACCAGGGTATAGACGCAGAGCACATCACCAACCCTTACCGGCTGGATGAAGGTCAGCGTATCGACCTTGACCGTGACAACGCGCCCCTGCGCACGTTCCACCCCCGCTATGCCGCCGGCTTGATCCATCTGCGAGAGCACCCAGCCCCCGAAAATATCGCCATTGGCATTGGTGTCGGCTGGCATGGCAACGGTACGCACGGTCAAGTCGCCGCGCGGCTGCTGGGAGGCAGTTTCTGACATTAAAATCACCCCAAAGTCGCCCTTACAGAGCAACCTTTAGCATGCCAGAAACTCTGCCGTATTCAAGCCATCAGTGGAATATGGTCGGCGGTTCTTGCTTGGTCAGCCTGACAATCTCATCCTTGAGCTGCAATTTTTTGCGCTTCATCTCAGCTATCCTGAGTTCGTCGGTCGCGGGTTGGGCCTTGAGCTCGACGAGTTCACGCTCCAGCGCCGAATGACGGCGCTGCAATTCAACCAGATGATTTGTGAGAGACATGCTTGCTGCTCCTTGGTGGAATGCTTGCATGACAGATTTATGTCACATTCTGCCGCATATCCAAAGCAAAAAATCGCGCTTTGCGCAGCTTTCTGCGCTATCATTAACGAACACAAAAAACCCGCGGGCGCAAAAACGGCCAAAAAAACGGCCTTGTGAGGCGCGGGCGTGAGGCCCATAATGACGAGAGACCAAAATGCGGGGCATAAGCATTTATGATCCAGGATAATGACGCGCCGCCGGGTGTAGGCACAACCAGCGAGATGGAACGCTTGCGCGAGGAGCACCGTGATCTTGATGCCGCGATAGCGGCGCTGCAAGTGGTGGGGCGCGCCGACCAATTGCAATTGCAGCGTCTGAAAAAGCGCAAGCTGGTGCTGCGCGACCGCCTGTCGTTTCTCGAAGATCAGGCGACGCCCGATATCATCGCCTGAACCTGAACGATTGCGCCCCGGCGCGCTATTGGCTATGTCCCGCATGAAAGTGGGCCGCGGGGAAGTGCCGCGCGCAACAAAGGATCACGCAGCGTGCAGGCACCTGTCGCCATCATCATGGGCAGCCAGTCCGATTGGGCCACGATGCGCCATGCCGCCGCAACCCTGGCAGAACTCGAAGTCGCGGTTGAGACGCGAATCATCTCGGCGCATCGCACACCGCACCGCTTGGTCGCCTTTGCCCAGGGGGCTGAGGCACGCGGCGTCAAAATCATCATTGCCGGGGCGGGCGGCGCAGCGCATTTGCCGGGCATGACGGCGGCGTTTTCGGCATTGCCGGTATTCGGTGTGCCGATGGAATCCAAAGCACTCTCGGGCCAGGATTCGCTGCTGTCCATCGTGCAGATGCCGGCGGGCATCCCGGTCGGCACACTGGCCATTGGCAGGGCTGGGGCGATCAATGCCGCGCTGCTCGCCGCCGCCGTGCTGGCGCTGGGCGACGACGCATTGCGCACCCGTTTGAAACAATGGCGTCAGGCCCAAAGCGACGCCGTGGCCGAAATGCCCGATGACGCGCCGCATGCGCAGGGTTGAGCCATGATGTTTGCTCCTGGCGCAACCATCGGGATTTTGGGCGGCGGCCAACTGGCACGAATGCTGGCACTGGCGGCGGCGGGCCTTGGCTACCGCACCCATATTTTTGCTCCCGAATCAGACAGCCCGGCCCGTGACGTCAGCGCAGCGTTTACCGAGGCGGATTATGAGGATGAGGCCGCGCTGCAACATTTCGCTGCGGCGGTTGATCTTGTCACGTATGAATTTGAAAATGTGCCCTCCGCAACCGCCCATTTTCTCGAAAAGCTGCGCCCGCTTCGCCCCGGCGCGGAGGCTCTGGTCGCCTCGCAGGACCGGCTGGTGGAAAAGCGCTTTTTCAACGCGCTGGGCCTTGCGACAGCGCCGTTTCTGCCAGTGGAAAATGGTGGCGAACTCGCCCGTGCTGTCGCGCAGATCGGGCGGCCCTCGATCCTGAAATCGCGTCGCCTTGGCTATGATGGCAAAGGCCAGGCGATGATCCGCGAGGGCAGCGACATCGGCGGGATTTATCGGGCGATGGGCGCGCCGCCCTGCATCCTCGAAGGCGTTGTGAATTTTGCCCGCGAAATCTCGATTGTTGCAGCCCGCACGCCCGGCGGGGCCTTCGCAGCCTATGAGCCCTGCGAGAATACCCATGAGCATCATATTCTGGCGCGCACCATTTTGCCCGCAACGCTGAAGCCCGAAACGGCGCAAAAGGCCATGGATTATGTCCACGCCATCGCCGATGCGCTGGATTATGTCGGCGTGCTGGCCGTGGAAATGTTCGTGGTCGAGGATGTTCATGACGGCCAGGAATCCCTCGTCATCAATGAAATGGCCCCAAGGGTACATAATTCCGGCCACTGGACACTGGGCGGCGCGCGCACCTCGCAGTTCGAGCAGCACATCCGCGCCATTTGCGGCCTGCCGCTTGGCCCCGCGACGCGACTGGGCGATATTGTCATGACCAATCTCATCGGTGACGCGGTGGAGGAATGGCATCAGCACCTGGCCGACCCCGACGCGCAATTGCAGCTCTACGGCAAGATCGAAACCCGCCCAGGCCGCAAAATGGGCCACGTCACCAAAGTGCTGCGGCGCTGAACCGCTGGCCAGGCGCGGCGTGTTATGCGCAACACGGAAGCGGTCGTCCCCGTCACGGGGGCGAAACACATGGGCGCGAAAAGCGAGGTCGAGCATGCCATCCATGCGATATTTGCGGCACTGCGCGGCGGCCATCATCGCTCTGGGATGTTCTGTCGCGCAGGGCGCAGCACCGACACCGCACCCTGGCCAAGTGAGGCTCTCCGCCGCCGAGATCACGGCCGAGAATATCACCACCACGAAAATGCGGCCCCAGCCCTTTGCCCCGACGCGCCGCGCCTTTGCCCGCGTGCTCAGCATTACACCGCTCATAGCGTTGCGCGAGCGCCTCGCCAAAGCCCAGGCTGATGCGGCCGCCGCTGAGGCCCACAGCGCCGCGCTGACCTCGCACTACGACCGCGATCTCAAGCTGTTCAACGCCCATCAGGCCATTTCGGCCCAGACCCTGCAGGATGGCATGGCCGCCAGCGCGGCGGCGGACGCCGTTGTGGCGTCGACCACGGCCAGAATTGAGATGATCAACGCCGCGCTTTTGCAGCAGTACGGCCCGCAACTGGCCGCCGCCAACCCCATCATCAAAGCGCTGCAGAATGGCGGTGAACGGCTCGTATCCGTGATCTTGCCTGCTGATTTCAGCGGCGCGCCGCCAGCATCCA
>DAICZI010000217.1 GCA_027311205.1 Beijerinckiaceae bacterium
CGCGATGGCGGTGCCGTTTCTGGCACCGCCGCCACCTGCCCTGCACACACAACCAGCGGTGCCGGAACCTGTGGCAGAGGAGGGCGATCCGCATCTGCGCAGCGTCGAGTCAGTGATCGGCTATCACATCCATGCCACGGACGGCGAGATCGGCCACGTCGCTGATTTTCTGATCGATGATGAAACATGGGATATCCGCTATATCAAGGCCGATACGCGCAACTGGTGGCCGGGACAGCAGGTGCTGATCTCCCCCGAATTAGTGGAAAAAATATCCTGGCTGGAGCGTCTCGTTCATGTGAAGGCTGACAAGCAGAAGGTGAAGGGCAGTCCGCCCTATCACGATGACCTGACTGTCGATGGTGCCTACGACGAGAAATTCCGCGCCTATTACAGCTCGGCCTATCTCGGCATCATGTGAGGCTTGCGGGCTGAAGCCTGATGGAACCGCGAGAAGTGCCGCGCGTTGCGCTCACGTGCACCGACGCGGGTATCTGCGCCTTGTCGTTGCATGTCGTCCACTTGCGCGAGTGACACGTGATGAATATGCAGACCAAAACAACGCCGGACAGAGTGCGTGGCGAGGCGGGGCTTACTGGCGCAGAGGCGCGCGCGCGTTTGGCCCAGACCGGCCCCAATGCCATGCCGGATACCGACCGCAGCCTTTGGCAAAGCGCCCTTGAGAAATTCTGGGCGCCGGTGCCCTGGATGCTCGAAGCGGCGATTGTGCTGCAACTGGCGCTGGGCAAGACGCTGGAAGCCGGCATCATCTTCGGCCTGCTACTGTTCAATGCGACGCTTGGCCTGTTTCAGGAAAGCCGCGCCACCGCGACTCTGAAGGAGCTGAAATCACAACTGGCGCTAAACGCAACCGCCAGGCGTGATGGTGTCTGGAAAACCGTTCCTGCAACGGAACTGGTGACGGGCGACGTGGTGAAATTGTCACTGGGCGGCGTCGTGCCCGCCGATGTCACCCTCACGAGTGGCGACGTGCTGCTTGATCAATCCATGCTCACCGGCGAATCGATTCCCATTGAGGGCGGTGCTGGCCAACAGACTTTTGCCGGGGCGCTGATCCGGCGCGGTGAGGCGGAGGCGCTGGTGACCGCAACAGGGGTGCGCACCAAATTTGGCCGCACGGCCGAACTGGTGCGTGTCGCCCATGTGGTGAGTTCGCAGCAACGGGCGGTGATGGGCGTTGTACGCAATCTGGCCTTCTTCAATGGCATCGTGATCCTCGCCTTGGTGGCCTATGCGCTGTTTCTGAAAATGCCGCTTACCGAAATTCTGCCGCTGGTGCTGACCGCGGTCCTGGCTTCCATTCCCGTGGCACTGCCAGCCACTTTCACTTTGGCATCGGCCTTGGGCGCGCGGGCGCTGGCCAAAGACGGCGTGCTGCCGACCCGCCTGTCGGCCGTCGACGAAGCCGCCACCATGGATGTCCTGTGCTCGGACAAAACAGGCACGCTGACCCGCAATGCACTTACCGTTACCAAGGTGCACGCGATGCCCGATTACAAGGACGATCAGGTGCTGGCTTTGGCGGCGCTGGCCTCTTCGGATAGCGGGCAAGACCCGGTTGATGCGGCAATCTGCGCGGTCGCCAGGGGCAAGGCGCCGCCAGAGGCGCTGACGGTGCAAAAATTCACGCCCTTCGACCCCGCCAGCAAAATGTCAGAAGCCGCAGCTACCGACGCCAAAGACGCTGCCTGCCGCATCGTCAAGGGTGCTTTCGCGGTCGTCGTGCAGCTGACGCCGCCCTCTCCTGAAGCGACGACGGCGGCTGATGCCATGCAAAATCAAGGCTTTCGCGTGCTGGCGGTAGCCGCCGGGCCAGCCCATGCCATGAAGCTGATCGGATTGATCGCGCTGAGCGACCCGCCGCGCGAGGATTCGGCTTCGCTGATCTCGCAATTGCATATGCTGGGTGTGCGCGTCGTGATGGTCACGGGCGATGCCCCTGCCACGGCAGCCATCGTTGCGCATGAAGTGGGGCTTGAGGGCGCGGTATGCCCGGCAAGTGGCATTCCCGACAAGATTCGAGCTTCAACCTATGCCGTGTTTGCCGGCGTGCTGCCAGAGGACAAATACAGGCTGGTGAAGGCCTTTCAGGGCAGTGGCCATACGGTTGGCATGTGCGGCGACGGCGCCAATGACGCGCCCGCCTTGCGCCAGGCGCAGATTGGCATCGCCGTCTCCACCGCCACCGATGTTGCCAAATCGGCGGCAGGGATGGTGCTGACACAGCCCGGACTTTACGGCATTGTCGCCGCCGTGAAACAGGGCCGCGTGATTTTTCAGCGCATCCTCACCTATACGATGAATTCCATCATCAAGAAGATTGTCACAGTGCTGTTTCTGGCGGCGGGGCTGATCATGACAGGCCATGCTATCCTGACGCCGTTGCTGATGGTGATCATCATGGTGGCGGGTGATTTTCTGGCCATGTCCCTGACGACTGACAATGTCACCGTCTCGGCCAGGCCGAATGTCTGGCGTATCGGCAATATGACCCGCGCTGGCGTGATCTTTGGCCTGTTTCTGCTGGCTTTCTGCATTGGCTTGCTGGCGACAGGCACATTTTTGCTGCACCTGCCCGCCAAAGCCCAGCAAACCCTGGCCTTTATCACGCTGGTGTTTGGCAGCCAGGCGACCATCTATGCGCTGCGGGCGCGACGGCATCTGTGGCAGGTGCGCCCGAGCGTCTGGCTCGTGGCGTCCTCGCTGGTTGATGTGCTGATTGCCGCATCGCTGGCACTGGCCGGGCTGGCGATGTCGGCGCTGTCGCCTGGCCTCGTGGCCAGCGTTTTCGCGGCCGCCGTGGCGTTTGCCCTTGTGCTGGATGTGGTTAAAATTCCGGTGTTTGCCTGGCTGGATATTTCCTGATGGGCCTCAATGCTTACCTGAAAGGCCGCAAAAATGGACATCAAGACCAAGGATTTTCGCGTGGCCGAGGGCGATCATGTCGACCTTGACAAATGGGCCACCAACATGGCCCCGGTCTATACTGAAAAGCACGATTACAAGCAGATGCTGGAAGACCACGTTGCCCGCCTCAGCGCCCAGCAGCAACTGCTTTATGCCGCCAACAGCCATGCTGTGCTGCTGATTTTTCAGGCGATGGATGCCGCTGGCAAGGATGGCGCGATCCGCCATGTGATGTCGGGAGTCAATCCGCAGGGTTGCCAGGTGTTCAGCTTCAAGCACCCCAGCGCCGATGAACTGGAGCATGATTTTTTGTGGCGCACCACCCGCAACCTGCCGGCGCGGGGCCGAATCGGGATTTTCAACCGCTCCTATTACGAAGAAGTGCTGATTGCGCGCGTTCATCCGGAGATTCTGGCCAACGAGGGCCTGCCCGACAGGCCGAAGGATGACCGAAAAGTCTGGAAGCATCGCTACCGCTCGATCAACGATCTGGAGCAGCATTTGCACGCCAATGGCACACGGATCATCAAATTCTTTCTGCACCTCTCAAAAGACGAGCAACGGCGGCGCTTTATCGAGCGCATTGATGCGCGTGACAAAAACTGGAAATTCAGCGCTGCGGACATTACCGAGCGCGGCTTTTGGGATGAATATATGACCGCCTATGGCAAATGCCTGGAGGCGACCAGCACCAGACATGCGCCCTGGCATGTGGTTCCGGCCGACGACAAAATGAACGCTCGACTGATCGTCTCGCATATTCTGCTGGAAAGTCTGGAAGCGTTGAAAATGACCTATCCGCAAGTCAGCGCCGCGCGCATGGCGGAATTACTGGCGATTCGCAAGCAGTTGGCAACATCGTAACGCACAACCGGCTTGCAAAGCTGACGGCGAATGCGCATGTAGCGATCAAGTTTCGACCGGAGCCTGATACATGACGATGATTGCGGCAAGCACGCCTCCAAGTGCCCAGCAATGGGTGAAAGACACTGATACGGCGAACTTCCGCCAGGACGTGATCTCTGAGTCAGCCCGCCAGCCGGTGCTGGTTGACTTTTGGGCACCCTGGTGCGGCCCGTGCAAGCAACTGACCCCCATCATCGAGAAAGCGGTGCAGGCAGCAGGCGGCAAGGTCAGGCTGGTCAAGCTCAATATTGAGGAACACCCGCAAATTGCCGGGCAGCTCGGCATTCAGTCGATCCCCGCGGTGATTGCCTTTCAGCGCGGCCAGCCTATTGATGGCTTTGTCGGCGCATTGCCTGAATCGCAGGTGCGCGGCTTTAT
>DAICZI010000218.1 GCA_027311205.1 Beijerinckiaceae bacterium
ATCATCATGATCACCGGACACGGCGACGTGCGTCTCGCCGTCGCTGCCATGAAGGCCGGCGCCGGCGATTTCATCGAAAAGCCCTTTGACGAGGAAATTCTGCAAAACGCCATCATCGCCATGCTGGCCCGCGCCGGGCAGGCAAAAGACAAAGCCCTCGATCGCCAGCATTATGGCGACCTCATGAAGGCCCTGACAGCGCGCGAGCGTGATGTGCTGGATGGGCTGCTCCTGGGCCATCCCAACAAGACAATCGCTTACGATCTCGGTATCAGCCCGCGGACGGTCGAGGTGCACCGCGCCAGCGTCATGACAAAAATGTCCGCGGCAAGCCTGTCGGAACTCATCCATAAATGCCTGCTCGCCCGCCTTCCGAACAGTTGATGGACGCGCGGCAATTTTGCTGCAAATCAAAGTTTTTTATCTGACACCGCGCTAGGTTCACCCCCCATGACAAAACTTAATGACTCAAGCGGTGCACGCGGTGCCACACAAGGTCTCCCAACAACAAATTGTCCTCATAGCAAGCGCCGACGTCGCCTTGCGCGGCTCGTTGAAATTCATGCTTGAAGCTGAGGGCTATTGCGTCGAGACATTGACCAGAATCAATGCGGTGAAGCAGCATCCGTTGCTAAAAAGGGCCGGTTGCCTGATTCTGCATCCCGCCGACAATTTCACCCTGCGCTCCCCGGAAATGGAGACGGTGATGGAGGACACCCAGCCAAAAAGCGCTTTGTCACCCTGTGTTATCCTGATTGTCGATTCGCTCAATGAAGACACACGCAAACGCACTGCCGACGTGTACCATTGCAGGATTGTGGAAATGCCCCTGCTCGATGCCCAATTGATCGACGCCGTGCGGGCCAGTTTCATGCGACATTGATCAAGTGTTCCTGTTCCTGCGTAAAACTACGTAGGTTTACGTAGGGAGGTTACCGAATATCGCACCCTCCCCGCTGCTGCTAGATTCAGCTCATGGCTAGGACAGCAGAGGGGATGGTCATGAATTTATCCATTGCGACCAGCGGCACCAGCGCGTTTGCGCGCGCTTCCAACATGATGGACGGCCAGGTCTATCAATTTCCGCGCAGCCCAGCTTTGTGCCGCGAGAGCTTCGCCCGCGACGAGCAGATTTGCGGCGGCACCGATACTTTGCGGGTGTATCAGGTGGTGTCGGGTTTTGTCCGGCAATGTCATTTTCTTGCTGATGGGCGCAGACAGATCATCGCTTTTCACGGCGAAGGCGAAGTGTTCTGGTGCCGGAACAATTCGTTCGGGGCTCTCGCTGTAGAGGCGGTCTGCCCGACAACCGTGATGTGTTTCAACAAGCGCGAGGGTGATTTGCATGGCCTCACCGGCCCGGCGTGGCTTGCGTTGCTTCACCAGGCCGCCATGGAGCAACTGACACAGGCGCAGGAACATGCCGCCATGATGTGCCATCGCAATGCGTTTGAACGGATATGCGCCTTCCTTCTCGCCGAAAACCGCCGTGCAGGCGGCCGTGGTTCCATGAACCTGCCGATGAGCCGTGCCGACATCGCCGACTATACCGGGCTCACCATCGAGACGGTCTCGCGCAATTTGACCAGATTGGAACAACAGGGCCTGATCCGTATTTCCGGCCAGCGCTTCATCGAAATCGTTACGCCATCGGCCCTTGCTGCCGCGCAAAGCTGAGCGAGCGTGCACACGTGCAGGGTGTGATTGAGCCTCTTCAATCACGCCTAGGCGTTGGCGGCCGGTGTCGTGGCGGCCACGGCATTCTGGGCTTCGACAACCGTTATGGCCGTCATATTGACCACCCCGCGCGTTGTCACGGTATCGGTCAGAATATGGGCCGGGCGGGCGGTACCCAATAATATCGGCCCAACCGGCAAGGCATCACCAAGGCACTTTGCAAAGCCCGAGGCGATGCTGGCGGCGCTGAGGCCTGGCATCACCAACAGGTTGGCAACCCCCTGCAGCCGGTTTTCCGGTAGTTTATGCGAGCGCAGATCCGGCATCAGCGCGGTCTCCATCTGCATCTCGCCCTCGACTTCCAGATGCGGCGCGCGCGCCCTGATAAGATCAACCGCCGCGCGCATTTTCAGCGATGAGACGGTGTCGTGGGAACCAAAATCCGAATGGGCGATCAGCGCGATTCTGGGGGCAATGCCAAAGCGCCGCACGTGTTCCGCGCTGAGAATGGCGATTTCGGCGATGGCGGATGCGTCAGGATCGGCCTGGACATGCGTGTCGGTCAGAAAGAACGCCCCCTTGGCACTGATCATCAGCGTCATCGCGGCAAGTTCATGCACCCCAGGCGCGAGGCCGACAATCTCGCGGATGTGCCGCAGCTTGGAGCTGAACCGGCCCTCAAGCCCGCAAATCAGCGCATCCGCATCGCCACGCTGCAAAGCCAGGGCGCCGATGACCGATGGGGTTGTGCGCACCAGGACCCTTGCTGCCTCCGGCGTCACGCCCTTGCGGCCAGCCAGCGCCAGATAGCTCGCCACATAATCGCGGTAGCGCGGGTCATCTTCGGGGTTGATGAGTTCAAAATCCTTGCCCGGCCTGATCAGCAGTCCCTGCCGCTCCAGCCGTGACTGTACGACAGAGGGTCGGCCAATCAGCATCGGCACGGCAATGCCTTCCTCCAGCACGGCTTGCGTCGCGCGCAGCACGCGTTCGTCCTCGCCATCGGCATAAATCACCCGCATCGGGCGGGCGCGGGCTGCGGCAAACAGCGGCTTCATGATCAGATTGGAGCGGAACACGAACCGCTCCAATGAAGCGGCATAGGCCGCAAGATCGCCGATCGGGCGGGCCGCGACTCCGCTTTCCATCGCGGCTCTGGCGACCGCAGGCGCAATACGCAGGATCAGTCGCGGATCGAAGGGCGAGGGGATCAGCGAACTGCGGCCAAAAACCTCGGTCGCGCCGCCATAGGCCCTGGCAGCCACATCGGATGGCGCTTCACGCGCCAGCGCGGCGATGGCCTCGACAGCCGCCCGCTTCATGGCCTCATTGATCGCGGTAGCCCCGCAATCCAGCGCGCCGCGAAAAATATAGGGAAAGCAAAGGACATTGTTGACCTGATTGGGAAAATCCGACCGCCCAGTGCAGATCATCGCATCCGGCCGCACCGCGCGGGCCTCATCGGGCATGATTTCCGGCGTTGGGTTGGCCAGCGCAAGGATCAGCGGATCGCGCGCCATTCTGGCGACCATGTCCGGCTTCAACACGCGGCCCGCCGACAGGCCGAGAAACACGTCGGCGTCCTGGATCACATCGCCAAGACTGCGCGCCTCGGTGTCCTGCGCGAACACCTCTTTCCAGGGATCCATCAGCGCGGTGCGGCCCTTGTAGACCACGCCTTCAAGGTCGCTGACAAAGATGTTGCTGCGCCTGGCACCCAGTTCCACCAGCAAGTTGAGGCAGGCCAGCGCCGCCGCCCCGGCACCCGAAGCGACGATTTTGACTTCGCCGATGGCTTTATTCGCAAAATGCAGCGCGTTCATCAC
This sequence comes from Beijerinckiaceae bacterium, assembly GCA_027311205.1. GTDB lineage: Bacteria > Pseudomonadota > Alphaproteobacteria > Rhizobiales > Beijerinckiaceae > REEB77. The sequence goes on from DAICZI010000218.1 coordinate 3,504, forward strand.
CGCCGCGCCCACAATGATCGCGGTGCCGTGCTGATCATCATGAAACACCGGTATTTTCATGCGCTCGCGACAGAGCCGCTCAACCTCGAAACACTCCGGCGCCTTGATGTCTTCGAGATTGATGCCGCCAAAGGTCGGCTCTAGCGCCACGATGACATTGACCAGCTGCTCAATCCCGGTTTCCGCCAGCTCGATGTCGAAGCAATCGACACCGGCAAACTTCTTGAACAGCACAGCCTTGCCTTCCATCACCGGCTTGGCAGCCAAAGGCCCGATATTGCCAAGCACCAGCACTGCCGTGCCATTGGTAATGACCGCCACCAGATTGGCGCGGATGGTCAGCGCCGCCGCCTGGCCCGGGTCATCGCGGATGGCCAGCGAGGCTTCGGCGACACCAGGAGAATAGGCCAGCGCCAGATCACGCTGGTTTGACAGCGGCTTCGTCGGAACGATTTCGAGCTTTCCGGCACGCGGCTCACGGTGATAGGCGATGGCATCGGAACTGAGGTCGCGCATGGTATTTTGAGCCCTGTTGGTGCCAAGCCACTGATCGAACACCGCAGGCTTCGCGCACTTTTTCAATATTTTCAAGGTGAACTACGCTTTGGGACTTGCCGATCGTCGATGTTCGGCTTGTGTTGCGGCGGTGAAGCTACCTACCTTTGTGATGCACGCTATCGCATTAGCGCGCTATAAGGT
>DAICZI010000219.1:0-3897 GCA_027311205.1 Beijerinckiaceae bacterium
CAACTCCGGTCAGCGGCTTGATGTCAACATCACCCCGCCGGTGCCGGTCTATTGGGTTTACATCACAGCATGGGCGACGCCCGATGGCATCGTGCAGTTCCGCGACGATCCCTACAAGCGCGATGGCCTGAATGTTGATCCGGCGATGAGCCCGTCCAAACTGGCGCGCGAGGAACTGGCAGCCCAGCAGCGGACGATTGTCGCGCCTGTGCAGCAGCGATAATCCAGTTTTTGCATGCGCTGAACAGTTGTTCTCGCACGATTGCATAGCTGGCATTTGTGCGCGCGTGTTGTTGCTTGGCGTATTTCAGCTATGTAGGGCCAGTTGTCAGGTGAGGACCATGCCCCGTGAACATGAATGTGAAGCTCGCAGAGGTTGAAGGCTCATCCGTCGCCGCCAGCATGGCGGTGCCTGTGGCCGTAGCTGCGCCCGAGCCGATGGCCAAAGCGGCTTCCGGCCCCGCAATGCTGATTTTGGGCGCGGTGTCACTGTCGCATTTCCTCAACGATATGCTGCAATCGCTGCTCCCGGCGATCTATCCGCTGCTCAAGACCGAATTTTCGCTGAGCTTTGCGGAAGTTGGCTTGATCACGCTGGTGTTCCAGCTCACCGGTTCGGTGCTGCAACCGCTGATTGGCACGTTCACCGACCGGCATCCGTTGCCCTATTCGGCCTCCCTGGGCATGATTTCCAGTTTCAGCGGCCTGGTTTTGCTGTCGATAGCAGGCAGTCTGCCGATGCTGCTGGTCGCGGCGGCGCTTGTGGGGGTTGGGTCGGCGATCTTCCACCCGGAATCGTCGCGCATGGCGCGTGCCGCATCGGGCGGGCGTTACGGCCTCGCGCAGTCATTGTTTCAGGTTGGCGGCAATTTTGGCACGTCTTCCAGGCCGTTGCTGGCGGCATTGATCGTCGTGCCGCTCGGCCGCAGCAGCGTCGGCGGCTTTGTCGTTGTTCCGCTCGCCGCCATGGCCATCCTGTTTTATGTCGGTCGCTGGTATGCGCGCCGCCTCGCTGCCGCGCCCCCCAAAGCTCACAATGCCCATGCCAAGGCGCTGCCCTTGCCGCGGGCACAGGTGACAAGGGCGTTGCTGGTGCTGATGGCGCTGATGTTCTCGAAGTTTTTCTATACCGCTTCGATGACGACTTTCTACACATTCTATCTCATCCATAAATTTGCCCTGCCTGTCGGCGAGGCGCAGTTGGGCCTGTTCGCCTATCTCTTCGCGTTTGCATCGGGCACCTTGATTGGCGGCCCGCTGGGGGATCGCTATGGTCGCCTGCCGGTGATCTGGATTTCGATTGTGGGTGCGCTGCCGCTCGCATTGGCCATGCCCTATGCCAACCTGCCAGGCACGATTATCCTGAGCATGCTGGTAGGGTTCGTGATTTCCTCCGCCTTCTCCACCATCGTCGTCTATGCGCAGGAGTTGTTGCCCGGCCGGGTCGGTATGGTGTCAGGCCTGTTCTTCGGGCTGGCGTTTGGCATGGGTGGCCTGGGGGCAGGGAGCCTTGGCGTTCTTGCGGACCACACCAGTGTCAATTTCGTGTTCCGGCTCTGCGCTTTCCTGCCGGCCATTGGCTTCCTGACGTGGTTCCTGCCCAAGCTTGGGCAGCCCACGCCGCCCGTGGCGGCAGCGAAGGCCTGATCGGCGACCTGAAAAAGGGCCGCGCCCTCGCGCCATGCTTTCGCATTGCGAGGCGGCGTGCTATGCGCCTTTTCGTCTTTCGTTGAACCTGGCTGCAACCCGGCCTCATCTCGCAAAGGTCTCGCCATGAACAGTCCTGTGCAGCCCGCAGCTTTCCGCTCCAACAGCTTTTTCGGCGCATCCTTGCACGATGCTGATCCGGAAGTGGCGCGTTCGATTGATCTCGAACTCGGACGCCAACGCGACGAGATCGAACTGATCGCCTCCGAAAACATCGTCTCACGCGCGGTGCTCGAGGCGCAGGGGTCAGTGATGACCAATAAATATGCCGAAGGTTATCCTGGCAGGCGCTATTACGGTGGCTGCCAATTTGTCGATATTGCCGAAAAATTGGCGATTGACCGCGCAACGCGGCTGTTTTCCTGCAAATTTGCCAATGTGCAGCCCAATTCCGGCTCGCAAGCCAACCAAGCGGTGTTTCTGGCGCTGATGCAGCCGGGCGATGTCTTCATGGGCCTGGATCTGGCGGCGGGTGGCCATCTCACCCATGGTGCCAGCGCCAACATGTCGGGCAAATGGTTCAAGCCAGTCAGCTATGGCGTCTGTGTTGTCGACCAGAAGGTCGATATGGAGGCCGTTGAGCGCCTCGCCCATGAGCACAGACCCAAGATCATCATTGCCGGTGGTTCGGCCTATTCACGCCATTGGGATTTTGCGCGCTTCCGCGCCATCGCCGATGCGGTGGGTGCCTATTTCATGGTTGATATGGCGCATTTTGCCGGGCTGGTGGCGGGCGGGGCGCATCCCTCGCCGTTTCCCCACGCCCATGTCGTCACCACCACGACCCACAAGACCCTGCGCGGCCCGCGAGGTGGCCTGATTCTGTCGGACGATGAGGCCATCGCCAAAAAGATCAATTCGGCGATTTTCCCTGGCCTGCAGGGTGGGCCGCTCATGCATGTCATCGCTGCCAAGGCCGTGGCATTTGGCGAGGCCTTGCGCCCGGATTTCGCCGCCTACGCGCATCAGGTGGTGGCCAATGCCAATGTGCTGGCCCATACTATCGCTGACGCGGGGTTTGCGATTGTGTCGGGTGGCACCGACAACCATCTGATGCTGGTGGATCTGCGCCCCAAAAAGCTCACCGGCAAAGCCGCCGAGGCCGCTTTGGGTCGCGCCCATATCACCTGCAACAAGAATGGCGTGCCATTCGACACCGAAAAGCCGACGATCACCTCCGGCATCCGGCTGGGGTCGCCAGCCGCAACTTCTCGTGGCTTTGGCACTACCGAATTCCGCGAGGTCGGCGCGCTGATCGTCGAGACGCTGGAAGGGCTTGCCAGGAATGGCGATGAAGGCAACAGCGCGGTGGAAGCCTCGGTGCGCCAGCGCGTCGCCGACCTCACCCGGCGCTTTCCGATCTACGCCTGACCATGCGTTGCCCTTATTGCGGTGCTACCGATAGCCAGGTGAAGGATTCGCGGCCAGCCGACGACGCGGCCTCGATTCGTCGCCGTCGGGTTTGTCCCGATTGCGGCGGGCGCTTCACCACCTTCGAGCGGGTGCAATTGCGCGAACTGACGGTGCTGAAGAAATCGGGCCGCCGGGTGCCGTTTGACCGTGACAAACTGATGCGATCGCTGGAAATCTCGCTGCGCAAGCGCCCGGTCGAGGCCGAGCGCATCGAGCGGCTGGTCAATGGCATTGTCCGCCAATTGGAAAACAGCGGCGAGGCTGACATCGAATCAGGCCGCATCGGCGAGATGGTGATGGAGGGCCTCGCGCAAATGGATCAGGTTGCTTACGTGCGCTTTGCCTCAGTCTATCGCAATTTCAACGAGGCGCGCGATTTTGGCCGGTTTCTGGTTGAACTCAGCGAGCCTGGCTCTGTGACCGAAACCAAGTCTCCCAGTGATGACAAGGCATCATGACATCGGTTGATGACCGGTTCATGCAAGCGGCGCTGGCCTATGGGCGGCGCGGTCTGGGCCGCACCGCGACCAACCCCTCGGTCGGTGCGCTGGTTGTGAAAGATGGCACCATTATCGGGCGCGGCTTTACGCAAGGCGGCGGGCGTCCCCATGCCGAGCCGGTGGCGCTGGCGGAAGCAGGGGCCGACGCGCGCGGGGCGACGCTTTATGTGACGCTGGAGCCGTGCAGCCACCATGGCAAAACGCCGCCGTGCGCCGAGGCAATCATCGCTTCGGGCATCGCCATAACTGTGTCGGCACTGCCCGATCCTGATCCGCG
>DAICZI010000219.1:3907-4191 GCA_027311205.1 Beijerinckiaceae bacterium
GGCATTGAGGTTGTCGAGGGTATTGGGGCGGCACAGGCGCGGCGCGATCATCTCGGCCATCTTTGCCGCGTCACCAGGCACCGTCCGATGCTGACGCTGAAACTGGCGCGCACGGCGGATGGCTTTGCGGGCGCTGCGGTTGGCCAACCGCGCCTGATGATTTCCGGCCCGGCCAGCATGGGCGTGACCCATATGCAGCGGGCCCTGCATGATGCGGTGATGGTCGGCATTGGCACAGTGCTGGCCGACGATCCGCAACTCTCGGTGCGCCTGCCAGGCATGGC
>DAICZI010000021.1 GCA_027311205.1 Beijerinckiaceae bacterium
GCTCCAGGCACCGCCCTCAAAGGCGCGCCGCGCGGCAGCAACAGCGGCGTCTATGTCATGGTGATCACCAGCGGCAATCGCGGCAAAGGCAACGCCCTCGGCGGGGGCGATCATCGGCAGGGCACTGCCGGAGGCGCAGGGGTGCCACGCATTGTCGATAAACACGCCCTTGGCCGGGGGGACACCAAAGGCACTGTTCTTGAACATGGAACTCCCCCGGGTAGAGCATGCCGAACACTATGTCATCGCTGGGCTTGCGGTCAACGATGCAGAAAAGCCAATGGTGCCACAGGCTGCATGAGCCCCCCAGCTTCAGGCACCCGTCATGCCGCCGCCATGTCCGCGCCCATCATTTTGCGGGCTTCGGCAGCGGTCACCGGCTCGCGGAAGACGTAGCCCTGCGCATATTGGCAGCCCAATTGATAAAGCTCGATCACGTCGGATTCGCTTTCCGCGCCCTCCGCCACCACGTCCATGCCAAGATCATGCGCCATGCCGACAATCGAGCGCAGAATCACTGGCCTTGTGCCCTTGCCATTTTGGCGCACGAAGGATTGGTCAATCTTGATCGTGTCAAACGGGAAACGCTGCAGATAGGACAGGCTCGAAAAACCTGTTCCAAAATCATCAAGCGACAGGCCCGCGCCCAGCTCGCGAATGCGCGTCAGCATCTGCGCGGCAAATTCCGGGCTTTCCATCACCATGCTCTCGGTGAGTTCCAGTTTCAGGCTGCCACGCGTCACTTGCGTGCGGCTGAGCACATTGCGCACATCGCGCAGCAGATCATGACGCAGCAATTGGCGCGAGGAAATATTGACGCTGGCAAAAATCGGCGGCGTGACATTCACCGCTTGCTGCCAGACAGCAAGTTCGCGCGCCGCGCGCTCCATCACAAAAATCCCAAGGTCGATGATGAGGCCGGTTTCCTCAGCAATCGGAATGAAGGTCGTGGGCGCAATGCGACCAAGGCGCGGATGATCCCAGCGCAGCAGCGCCTCGAATCCGGCAATGGTGCGATCCTCCAGCCGGATGATCGGTTGATAATAGACCTTCATCTCGCCGCGTTCCATCGCGCCGGCCAGATCGGTTTGCAGCACAAGCCGGTCGGTGCGCGATGCGCGCATGCCGTTGCGGAAAACCTCGATGCGGTTGCCGCCAATGCGCTTGGCGTGGCGCATCGCAATCTCGGCATCCTTGAGCATGTCCTCACCCAGCGGATGCAATTGCGGATCATAGAGCGCCAGACCAATTGAGGCGGTGAGCGTAATGTTGCGCTGGCTCACCTCGATGGGAATAGCCAGCGCCTTGCGCACACCATCGGCAAATACAATGACCTGATCGCTTTGGGCTTCCGAGACCAGCAACATGGCGAATTGATCGCCTGACAGACGCGCCAGACAATCTTGCGGTTTCAGCAAACGTCCCAGCCGCCGCGCCAGGGTCAGCAACACTGAATCGCCTGTCGGCAACCCGGCAGCCTCATTGATCTGCCGGAAGCGATCAATGTCGATGGTCAGGACGGTCGGACGCAGCGAGGCATCGGCCCGCGCCAGCGCCAGCGCCGATTCGAGGCGGTCGAAAAACAGGGGACGGTTTGGCAGGCCGGTCAGGTTATCATGCACCGCATCGCGCAGCAGCCGCTCCTGCGAGACATGCGCCTCGGTCACATCGGCAAGCGTGCCTATCACCCGCACCACTTCGCCATCAGCGGCCACTACCGGGCGCGCTTTCAGATTGAACCAGAGATAATAGCCTTCATGGCTGCGCAGGCGGAAATTCTGGGCAATGCGCCCCTGGGCCTGTTCAATGACGGCATCGAGGCACGCGCGGAAATTATCACGATCATTGATGTGCAGTGTCTCGACAAAGTTGAGTGCCGGGCCATCCAGTTGGCCAGGGCGCAAGTTCAACTGGTGTGCCAACTCGCTGCTTGTATGCACATGATCCGCAGCGACGTCCCAATCAAAGATGATGTCGCCTGAACCTGCCAGCGCCAGCGCCCGCAATTCGGCATCATTGACCCCGCCATCCGAGAGGCCGCCGCCCGCGATGGCGTTCTGCATCACGGTGAAACCCACCAGCATGACAATCAGCACCAGGCCGCCAATCAGGATCGGGGAAGCAAAGGCACTGTCGATAGCGCCGCTAAGCGTGAAGCCGGCGGCAATCACCCAGGTCAGCAAAATCGACCAGGCAGGCAGCAGCATGATCGCCCGCTCATAGCGGTTCACCGCCAGAAACACGATCAGCACAAACCCGACAGCCGCCACCGTGGCGATACAGACGCGCGCCAAGGTCGCAGCAATTTGCGGCTGAAAAATTGACAGGCCGACCAGCAGGGCCAGCGCCGTCAGCCACAAGGCCGTAAAATGCGAGGCTCTGACGTGCCATGACGACAAGTTGAGCCAGGCAAACAAGAACACCGTCATGGTCGCGGCAAGAATAGTCTCGGTTGCGGCTCGCAAGACCGGGCCGTGATGCTGGGCAAACACGAAAATCTGGCCCAGAAAGCCAAAATCGAGGCTGACATAGACGAGCACCGCCCAGGCCAGCGCCGCCGCTGCCGGAAACATCACGCCGCGACGCACGACGAAAACAATCGTCAGGAACAGTGCCAGCAGTGCCGAAATGCCAATGATTATGCCCTTGTAAAGCGCAAGGCTGATCTGCCCGTCCTTGTAGGCGGTAGGGCGCCACAGTGTCAGTTGTGGCAGCGCCTTGGTGCGCAACTCGCCCACATAGGTCACTGTCGATCCAGGATCGAGGGTCAGGCGGAAAATGTCGGCGTCGGGGGAGGCCTGCCGCACCGGGGCAAAACCCTGGCTGGCGGTGAGCGCCACAATCCGGCCCGAACCGAGATCCGGCGCAAGAATGCCAGAGCCGACTAGTCGAAAATGCGGGGCCACAAGCAAGCGTTCAAGTTGTTCGCTGGTGTCATTGGTCAGCGAAATGGTGAACCATTCCGGCGAAGTGCCCGGATGGCTGGACGACACTTCAATCCGCCGCACAATGCCATCCGCGCCTGGCGCGGTCGCAACCTGAATTTGGTTGCCGCTGGCGGCATAAAGCTGAATCATGTGGGTGAGATCGATCGCGGCCGTCTTGAGCGGCACACGTACGGACACAGCGCGCGGTGAATCAGCACCCGCCGCCGCAACAGGCCGCACCGGGCCCAACAGCAGCGCCAAGATCGCCAGACCCAGAAGCAAAAATCGTTGCATATTTGGCAAATTCACTGAACTTCACGGCAAAAAAATGGGGATCTGCTGTCAACCGTCATCATACCAAACCTTGCAAGTTTCCCCGGGTTCATCTCGCATGGCGCAGGGCAGCCTGTCAAAACATGGGCTTGCGCCGGGCGAGGCGCACCAACAGGGTTCACGTGTCGGTGGCGGCCTGCACCAGCGCCAGCGCGGCGACGGCGGCGGTGTCAGCCCGCAAAATCCGTGGCCCCAGCGAAATCCGCCGGACAAGTGGTTGCGCCAGAATTGTAGCGCGCTCGTCCGGACTGAATCCACCTTCAGGGCCGATCAGCAGGGCCAGGGTCGGCGCGGCTTTCAGACCGGTCAAAACCTGCATCGGGTCTCCAGCTGGCGCGTCTTCGTCGGCAAAAATCAGGGCTTCGGTTGGGGGCCTTTGGCGGAGCCAGTCAACCAGGGTGCAGGGTGGGATCACCAGTGGCACCTGCAGGACTCCGCACTGCTCGCAGGCTTCGATGACATTGGCGCGCATCCGCTCTTCGTTGACGCGGGCCACTTGCGTGCGCGCCGTCAGAACCGGCACCAGCCGCGTCGCGCCCATTTCGGTTGCCTTTTGCACCATGTAATCAAGGCGAGCGTGCTTGAGCGGCGCAAAAGCCAACGTCACGGCGCGGGCCGCAGGCTGGGGCCGTGCCATCCCGACCATCCGCAATCTGGCCTCGCGCTTGCCGGTGCGCTCAAGAGTCGCGCGCCATTCGCCGCCGACGCCATCAAACACCAGCAGCGCCGCACCATCGTCCAGACGCAGCACGTTGAGCAAATAGTGGCTCTGGTCACGCCCGGGCGCGAGCAGAATCCCGTTCTCCAGCGGGCCGGGCACGAAAAGGCGACAGGCGGCAGCAGCGTCATGAGGCATGGGCGGAGGACTTTCGGAACCAAAGGGTGCAGTTCTGGCCATAATGTCGCAAACATTCTTGTTTTTGAAGCCCGGCGCGCAGCGCAGTTGCCGCCACAATTCTTGCGGATTGCTGCGCGATAGTGGATAAGACACTTGCGCGCCGCCGACAATGTGGCGGTGGCTGTGAGCCGGTTTGATGTGCGGAGAGTTGCCTGTGGTGCAGAAAAAAACGATTCTGGCAGCGGCGCTGCTGGTATGTGCTGGTTCGGCGTTCTTGCAGCCCGCGTCAGCACTTGACTGCCAGAATGACATTTCTGGCTTGATCAAGACGCGCTTGTCGCTCGTTAGTGCGCTGAACCGGTCCATGAAAGCTACCCACGGCAAGCTCAATCCCATCACTGCCTGTCCGATGCTGCGTCGCCTGTCAGCGGTGGAAAGCCGGATGGCGTCGTATTTCAAGGCCAACGGCGCCTGGTGTCACATTCCCGATACGGCCATCGTCGGCATCACCAAGGCGCATGCCAATGATACCGCCATGGCAGGAAAAGCCTGCGCCTTTGCGGTGAAAATCAAGAAAATGCAAGCCCAGCGCGCAGCGGGCATGCGTCAGCAGGAGCAGCAATTGCTGCAGCAACAGGCACCGCAACTTCCGCGCGGGCCGCTGTGAGCCCTGACGCGTGAGCGGCGGCGCAGACGGTCCGGGGGCAGGCCTGCCCGATACTGATCAAGCCAGCCTCGCCGCCAGGCTGGCACCGGGGCGCTTGCAGGCCCTCGCGCAATTGGCGCGGCTGGATCGCCCGATTGGCTGGCAATTGTTGCTGGCTCCCTGCTGGTGGTCGAGCGCACTGGCCTCGGTCGCGCGCCACAGCGGGCCTGCCTGGAGCCAACTCGTGCTGCTCGCGCTCGGGGCGATTGTCATGCGCGGTGCCGGTTCAACCTATAATGATATCATCGACCGGCATATTGATGCCGGCGTCGAGCGCACCCGCAACCGCCCCCTGCCTTCGGGCCGCATCAGCCCCAAAGGCGCAGCGATTTTCATGGTGATGGAGGCGCTGGCCGGTCTGGCGATTTTGCTGACGTTCAACCGCTTCACCATGGGGCTGGGCGTGGCATCGCTGGCCATTGTCGCTGTTTATCCCTTCATGAAACGCATCACCTCCTGGCCGCAACTGGTGCTGGGGCTGGCTTTTGCCTGGGGGGGGCTGATGGGCTGGTCGGGACAAATGGCCAATGTGGCGCTGCCCAGTCTGGCGCTCTACGCCGCCGCCATCGCCTGGACGATCGGTTACGACACAATCTACGCCCTGCAGGACAGCCGCGATGATGCCATCATCGGCGTGCGTTCAACCGCCCGCTTGTTCAGTGGCCACGTGCGGCAGGCGGTTGGCCTGCTTTACGCGTTGGCGGTGATGCTGGCAGCCTTGGCCCTGGCGCGTGTGGGCACCGGGCTGCCTGGCTGGCTCGGCCTTGCCGCCTTTGCCGGTCATCTAGGCTGGCAGATCACCAGGATCAACGAGGCCGATGGTGCGGGCGCCCTGCGGCTGTTTCGGGCCAACCGCGATGCTGGCATGTTGCTGTTCCTCGGCCTGCTGGCGCAGGCGCTGATCGATCACATCTGAGGTTTCAGTCCGGAGTTGCAAACCCCGGTCATCAAGGCAATGTTGCCAGAAAAGCGCGGCCCCCAGACAAGCGCGGCCGCTATGAGCGCCGCTGCTGGGCCAGCCAGCCTGTCAAGCGGCGGGCAGCCTCCGCTATATCACCCGGCTTGGGAGCAAAGCACATGCGCACAAAGCCTTCTCCTCCTGGCCCGAAGGCTGAGCCCGGCGCGACGCCAACGTTGGCTTCTTCCACCAGGCGCAGCGCCAGCGCCCTGGTATCGTCATAGCCGTTCAGGCGAGCATAAAGATAAAACGCGCCCTGCGGAGGCGCAAAATCAACCCCGCCGATTTGAGTGAGCGCCGCACAGAGCATGTCCCGGTTGGCAGCGCAGCGCCGTGCCTGCGCCAGCAAAAATTCATCGCCATGCTCAAGCGCGACGATGGCTGCCCGCTGGATCGGTACAGGCACGCCTGAAGTGCTGTACTGGATCAGGTTCGCAATTTCCGGCTCCAGCACGGCCGGGGCTTCAAGCCAGCCAATGCGCAGCCCGGTCATCGCCCAGTTTTTTGACAGCGTCTGGATGAACATCACCTTGTCATCGGCGGTAATAATGTCATGAAACGAGGGCGCACGCGGGCCATTATAGAAGAGACGGCCATAAATCTCGTCGGCGATAATCCACAATCCATGCCGCCGGGCGAGATCAAGCACCGCCGCCAGTTCGTCGTTGGTCGCAACCCAGCCTGTCGGGTTGGCCGGAGAGTTGATGACAATTACCTTGGCCGCGGGTGTGATGGCGCGTGCCATGGCTTCCAGATCGAGCGACCAGAGCATCGTCTGGCCGGTACCCTGGACCTGCATCGGCACCTGCCGGACTTGCGCCCCTGCGACGGTGAAAGCGCCAAGAAAATTGGGCCACGCCGGGGTCGGCACAATCACCTCATCGCCAAGGCCCGCCACCAGGCGCGTCGCCACTTGCAGCGCGTGCATGCCGCCAATGGTGACAAAAAACCGTTCCGGCCCAAAACTGCCCTGATCATCAGCGAACGGAGTGCCGTAGGCCCGCGTCATGTAGGCAGCCATGGCTTGGCGCAGTTCCGGCAAGCCGCATTGCCATGTGTAAAACGTCTCACCTTCGGCCAGCGATTTGGTGATAGCCGCGCAGATGAAATCTGGCGTCGGCGCATCCCCTTCGCCCACCCAAAGCGGGATCAAGCCCTGACGGCCGCGGCCGGCATCAAACACTTCGACAATGCCGCTGGACGGCACCGCCAGAACTTCGGGCCGCAAATTGAGGCCGAGGGCGGCAAGACTGGACTTCATCGACGATGACCTTGATTCTGCGATACCAAAACGCGGCCCTCGATCAGGGCCGCGCTGGCTCAATGGATGGCTCAATGGATCATGAGTGCCGCTGAAATCAGCGTTTGGCAAGCAAATCGCGAATTTCGGTCAGCAATGCCTGATCTGGCGTTGGGCCAGGCGCTGGCGCTGGCGCAGGTGCTGCGGCTTCTTCCTTCTTCAGCTTGGACATGGCCCGCACGATAAAAAACAGTACCAGTGCGATAATCAGGAAGTTGAAACAGACCTGAATGAAATTGCCCCAGGCCCAAACCGCGCCTTGCTTTTTGGCATCGGCCAGTGCGCTGGCGGTGACCTTGGCGCTCAAGGGCAAAAAATGATTCGAAAAATCCACACCGCCAGTCACCAGACCGATCAGCGGCATAATGATGTCGTCAACAAGCGAGCCGATGATCTTACCAAATGCTGCGCCGATGATCACACCAATGGCGAGGTCAACTGCGTTACCCTTGACGGCAAAATCTCTGAAATCTTTAAGCATAGCGCCCTCTTCCAAATAAATCGATAGCGTTGATCGTTTGATGGTGCTGACCTACGAAAACCGCGGAAGCCTTGCACCGCGCGCAGAATAGGCGCAATTGCCTTGGGCGCAAGCAGGAAATGTCCGTTTTGCAAAGGATTGTGGTCTCGGCATCGGAGCATGCGGTACGGGCGATCCTATGTTGCAAAATGGCTAAAGCGGGCTCACATTATACCGTGGGCAAAGAATTGACTACGCAGGATAGAATAATTCGATGTCAGGCATGGAAGTCGTCGTTGTAGCGCTGGTCTACCTGGCGGTGATGTTTGCGGTCGCATCATGGGGCGATGCGCATGGTGTCCGCATCTTCAAAGGTCATCGCCGCAGCTTGCTCTATGCGTTGGGTCTTGGGGTCTATTGCACATCCTGGACATTTTACGGATCAGTAGGCTTGGCAAGCCGCACCGGCTTTGATTTTATTCCAGTCTATCTTGGCCCCTTGCTTGTACTGATATTTGCGCGGCGTTTGATCAAGCGGGCGCTGGGTCTGATCCAGTCGCAGCATATCACCTCGATCGCTGATTTTCTGTCGGCGCGTTATGGCAAGCGCGAATCAGTTGCCGCTACGGTGGCCGTGATTATGGTGATCGGCACAGTGCCCTATATCGCGTTGCAGATCAAAGCCATCAGCAGTTCCATGGCACTGGTCGAAACTGCCAGCACCGCCCTGCCACCCGCCAATCTCGCCGCACTGGCCATGCGCAGCAGCTTCGTGGTGACGGGTCTGCTCGCTTTGTTTGCCATAGTGTTTGGCACGCGGCGGATTGAGGCGACCGAGCACCAGGATGGCCTGATGTTCGCCATCGCCATTGAATCAGTCGTGAAACTTCTGGCATTTCTGAGCGTTGGCATCCTCGTCACATGGGGACTTTTCCCCGGCCCGGCGCGTTTGCTGCAGGCCGCCGTGGCGCAGGCCAGCGTACGTGATATTTTTTCACGCGGTCTGTCCTTGACCGATTGGGTTGTCGTCACGGCCCTGTCAGGGCTGGCAGTGATGCTGCTGCCGCGCCAGTTCCACGTGATGTTTGTCGAAAACCGTGACCAGCGCGACGTCGACCGCGCGGCGATGATTTTTCCGACATACCTGGTGCTCATCAATCTTTTCGTTGTGCCCATCGCCATGGCCGGGCTCATGCTCCTGCCGAAAGTGGGGCTTGATCGCGACTGGACAGTGCTGGCCCTGCCACTTGCCACGCATCATGAAATCATCGCTCTCATCGCCATGGTCGGCGGCTTTTCGGCCGCCACGGCCATGGTCATCGTCGCCTGCGTTGCGCTGTCCATCATGGTGTCCAATGATCTGGTCATTCCGATGTTGTTGCACTGGCGCTCTTTGCGGCCGCGCGCGGGCACGGCCGATATCACGGTGTTGATTCTGCTGATCCGGCGCATGGCCATCGTCGCAATCATGCTCTGTGCTTATATTTATCTGCAATTCACCAGTGATCAGGAGCTGGTATCAATCGGACTTTTGTCCTTCGCGGCCATTGCGCAAGTGGCACCAGCCTTCATTGGCGGCCTTTATTGGCGTGGCGGCACGGCAAGCGGCGCTTTGGCGGGTTTGGTCATCGGCTTTGCAACGTGGTTTGTCCTGCTGCTGCTGCCCTCGCTGTTTAGTGTCGGCGCCCATATTCCGCCCTGGATGCTGGCAGACCGCGCCAGCCTTTGGGCCCAGGGCCAATTTGGCTTCAGCCTGTCACCGTTGTCCTTTGGCACAGTGTTCAGCCTGTCACTCAATGTGTTGGCCTATGTGCTCGGTTCGCGCATCGGCCAGCCAACGATGATTGAGCAGTTGCAAACCCGCATTTTCGTGGGGGATACTTCGGGCAAGCCGGGACCTGAAGCGGCCAAGCCCTGGCGCAGTCGGCTAAGCGCCGCTGAGCTTGAACAGGCGGTCGCACGCTATGTCGGCCCCGACAGGGCGCGGGCCGGTTTCGCCGCCTATGCCGCAAGGCGTGGGCGACCGCTCGACAAGGCCGGGGAAATCGACATCGAAACCATGCGTTTTGCCGAGCAGATGCTGGCCTCGGTGATCGGTGCCGCCTCGGCGCGACTGGTTTTGTCTCTGACCCTGCGCCAGCATAATTTCTCCCGCACGGCTGCGCTCGAAATTGTTGACGAGGCTTCGGCGGCGATCCGCGACAGCCAGAACCTGTTGCAACATGCCATTGATTTTGCCCAGCAGGGCATCACGGTGTTCGATTCCAACTTGCAACTGGTGTTTTGGAATCGTGAGTTTATCGAGATGTTCCATTTTCCGGTGCCACAATTGCGCGTGGGCATGCGGCTGGAGGAGATTGTCCGCAATAACATCGCGCGCGGCATCTATGGCCCTGGCGATCCGCAGGTGCTGGTAGCGCGGCGGATTGAACTCTTGACCAACCGCAACGAGCCCTCGCGCCTGCGCCTGGGCGGCAATGACGGCAAGCCCCCGACAGTGATCGAAGTGCGCTCGTCGCGCATGCCCGAGGGCGGGCTGGTTACCACCTATTCGGATATCTCGCTGCAAGTTGAAGCCGAGGAGACGCTGGGCGCGGTCAACGAGACCCTGGAGCAAAGGGTGCGCGAACGCACTGACGAACTCACCCGGTTGAATGCCGAACTTGAGCGCGCCCGCGCTTCGGCTGAGGAAGCCAACCAGTCAAAGACCCGGTTTCTCGCCGCGGCACGCCACGATATTTTGCAGCCGCTCAATGCCGCGCGGCTGTTTTCCACAGCTTTGGTCGAGCGCGGCAACCCTGGCGCTGAACCAACTGGCGCGCAGGAAAGCGCCGATCTCGCCCGCAAGATCGACGCCTCGCTGGAAGCGGTGGAGGAAATTCTGACGGCCCTTCTGGATATGTCGCGCCTTGATGCCGGTGCGATGAAGGCGGAAACCAGCGTCTTTCGCATTGACGATATTCTCAACCAGCTCAAGCTTGAATTTGCCCCCCTGGCTGAAGAAAAGCACCTCAGGCTGCGTTTTGCACCCTGCCACCACGCGGTGCGCTCAGATCGGCGGCTGCTGCGCCGCCTGCTGCAAAATCTCGTCTCCAACGCCATTAAATACACCCCCAAAGGCAAGGTGCTGGTCGGCTGCCGCGTTCGGCGCGGACGGCTGAAAATCGAGATCTGGGATACTGGGCTTGGCATCCCCGAAAACAAGCACAAGATCGTGTTTCAGGAATTCGAGCGGCTTGAATCTGGCGCCCGCACGGCGCAGGGCCTCGGATTGGGCCTGTCGATTGTCGAGCGCATTGCCCGCGTTCTGGGCCATCGCATCATCCTTGAATCATGGCCGGGCAAGGGCTCGATGTTCGCCGTAGAAGTGCCGACGGCCGCCAATATGCCGAGCCGGCCGACGGCGGTTGAAGCCCAGGCCGGACAGCGGCATTTGCCGCTTGAGGGGCTGAAAATCATCGCCATCGACGATGAGCAGCGTATTCTGGACGGCATGACGGTGCTGCTGGAAGGCTGGGGCTGCCAGGTTTTGACAGCACTCGGCCTGAGCGCCGCCACTGAGCGCCTGGCCCAGTCGCATGAGGTGCCCGACGCGCTCCTCGCCGATTATCATCTGGGTCAGGAACTTGGCATTGATGTCATTGCCGCGTTGCGGGCGAGGTTTGGAGCCGAAATTCCCGCCATCCTGATGACGGCGGATCGCAGCCAGGCGGTACGGGTCGAGGCCGATCTGCGCCAGATCAATCTGCTGCACAAGCCCGTCAAGCCCGCCGCCTTGCGCGCGCTGCTGACGCAATGGCGGGTGGCACGGAAGGCGGCGGAGTGAAGTGGCGCGCTACGGCACCCGGAACCCGGCTCGGCCTGCCATGATCGCATCCTCAAGCAAGTCCAGACGATCCTGTCCCCAGAATAATTCGCCATCGCGCACATAGGTTGGCGAGCCGAAAACGCCACTGGCCACGGCAGCGCGGCTGGCGGCTTCATAAGCGGCGCGGGCGGGCACGCTTTGCGCTGCAGCGAGGATGGTAGCGCCATCGGCCCCGCTGGCGGTCCGCCGGGTTT
>DAICZI010000220.1:0-3870 GCA_027311205.1 Beijerinckiaceae bacterium
CATTGTCGGCAACAAGGCGTCAAGATGGGCTTTCACGATGATATCTCCTGGTTACAACATAACATGGCGCGGTGGCCTCGATGCACAAGTCCGGCAGTTTGTCATTGACTTTGGTCATGCTTGCTTTAGCGGGCGGGCATGAAACGCATCCTCAACCGCTCCATTCCCCTCATCTTTGTGCTGATTTGGTCGACGGGCTGGATTGTCGCCAGCTTTTCGGCTGAATATGCCGATCCCCTGACCTTCCTGCTGCTGCGCTATGTGTTTGCGGGCGTGGTGCTGCTCGGCGTGGCGCTGGTTGGCCGCGCCGCCTGGCCCACAACCGCAGCGGGCTATGGTCATGCCATGGTTTCGGGCATCATGCTGCACGCGCTGTATCTGGGCTGCGTGTGGTGGGCCATCCGGCATGGTGTGCCAGCTTCGGTCTCGGCGCTGATTGCTGCCGTGCAGCCGATCCTGACCACGGTTCTGGCCCCTTTTGTGCTGGGCGAGACCATCAAGCCCCGACGCTGGCTGGGGGTGATGATCGGCATGGCCGGGCTGGTGCTGGTGCTGCTTCCGGGTCTCGCTTTGGTCAGCAGCGCCGCTTTAAGCCAGCGCCTGACTGAAATTGGCATCAATGTCGCGGGCATGGTCGCGGTCACCTGCGGCTCGTTCTACCAGAAGAAATTCGTCGCTACCGGGGATCTTCGCACCACCACAATTCTGCAATATGCCGGCGCGGCTCTTGTGACCCTGCCGGTCGCATTTTTGCTGGAGCCGATGCACATCACGTGGAATCTGACCATGGTGCTGACGATGGCGTGGTCGGTGCTGGCCTTGTCGCTCGGGGCGATCAGCCTTTATCTGATTTTGATCCGGCGTGGTGAGGTGTCGCAGGCGGCACAATTGATCTTTCTGGTGCCACCGGCCGCCTCGGTGCAGGCATGGCTGCTGTTTGGCGAAAGGCTGAGCGTCTCGCAGCTTCTGGGCATGGCTTTCACGGCGCTGGGCGTCGCCTTGGCCAGTCGTGTCTGACCCCCCGCCTTTTTGCCATCTTGTCTCGCTGCACTTAATGATGTTGCAATGCAGCATCAAGGAGCCAATGCAATGATTACAGCCACCCGCCTGCACAGCACGCCATCAGTTGCAGAGTTTGAAGTTTCTGCCTTTCTTGGCGAGGGCGCGGGTGCTGTCGGCCAGATCGAAGCCATCTATGGCGAGGCTTTGGCTCAACTGCGCGCCGCCTTCACCGACGGCAACAAGCTTTCAGCCGAGCGGATCGAACAGGGTCAGCACGCCGCCCACGGCCTCGCCTGGCTGGCGACCTGCCTGCAGGGCCTGCGCGAAATGATGCATTATGCCGAACGCCAGGTGGCCCAGGGCCAATTCGGAGAGATCGAGACCTTGCTGACGCGCATCGGCATGGGCGAATATCTGGCGCAGGTCTTTGGCGGCATTGCCATGAGCCAAAGCGAGTTTGTCCGCCCGGCGGAGCTTGGCGTCAGCGCGGCGACGCTGACGGCACGCCGCACGGCTGGCGTGGAGCACCTGATCGCGACCGGCAACACGCCTGAAAATCGCGCCGCTTTGGTGCGCTTGATCGAGGCGCAGCCGCATGCCGCGACCTTCGGCGCGTCGGGCCTTGATGAAACCATGGAAGCCATCCGCGATGAAATGCGCAAGTTTTCGCTGGCCGAGGTCGTGCCGTACGCCCATGAATGGCATCTGGCCAATGAGTATATTCCGCTGGGTGTCATTCAGGGCCTTGCCGATCTTGGGATTTTCGGCCTGACCATTCCCGAAAGCTATGGCGGCATGGGCCTTGGCAAGGCGGCGATGTGTGTGGTTTCGGAGGAATTGTCGCGCGGCTATATCGGCGTTGGCTCGCTCGGCACCCGCTCGGAAATCGCCGCTGAATTGATCCTTCTCGGCGGCACGGCGGCGCAGAAGCAGGACTATCTGCCAAAAATTGCTTCGGGCGCAATCCTGCCGACGGCGGTGTTCACCGAGCCCAACACCGGCTCTGATCTCGCCTCGTTGCGCACGCGGGCGGTGCGTGAGGGCGATCATTACAAAGTGACCGGCAACAAGACGTGGATCACCCATCCGGTGCGGGCTGACCTGATGACTTTGCTGGTACGCACGGATCCTCAGGAGTCAGGATGGCGTGGCCTCTCGATGCTGCTGGCCTCCAAGCCGCGCGGCACCGATGCCGAGCCATTTCCGGCGCCGGGCATGTCAGGCAGCGAAATTGAGGTGCTCGGCTATCGAGGCATGAAAGAATATGAAATCGCCTTCGATGGTTTTGATGTGCCAGCGGCGGGCTTGCTCGGCGGCATCGAGGGGCAGGGCTTCAAGCAATTGATGCAGACCTTTGAATCGGCGCGCATCCAGACAGCGGCGCGTGCTGTCGGCGTGGCGCAGGCGGCACTTGATCTGGCGTTGCGCTATGCCACGGAGCGGGTGCAGTTTGGCAAGAAGCTCATCGCCTTCCCACGCGTTGCCGACAAGATTGCCATGATGGCGGTTGAAATCCACATCGCCCGGCGGATCACCTATTTTGCCGCCCGAGCCAAGGATGAGGGTCGGCGCTGCGATATCGAGGCGGGCATGGCCAAGCTGCTGGGCGCGCGGGTCGCCTGGGCGGCGGCTGACAATGCCCTGCAAATCCACGGCGGCAATGGTTTTGCCCTGGAATACCCCGTGTCGCGGGTGCTGTGCGACGCGCGCATTCTCAATATTTTCGAGGGCGCGGCCGAAATTCAGGCGCAGGTGATCGCGCGACGTCTGCTGGAGGGCTGAGACGCCTGTCCTCAGTTATTGTTGGTGTCGGGCCCGCACCAGCCCGGCAGATAATTGGCTTCATGGCCGCGCGCCAAGGCGGCGGCCAGCTCGAGCGCCTTCTCGAAATTCTTTTCCAGGGTCGCTAGCGGAACATGGCGGCGCATGTAATCGGCCCAGAGAAACTCGCTGAACGGCGTCGCGGTTTTGGCATAGGCACCCACAGCGCGCAATTCGCCAGCGAGGCTGCGATAGGGATCATCCGTCAGTTTGGATATTGATTTGGGCAGGTCTTCATAGGCGCGCCGTCGGCCTTTGGCATCAAAAGGGTGCATCCAGCCGCGATTGTCGAGCACGACAAAAAACGCGTCCTTGTCCAGAACCGAGAGGTCGGCGACGACACTGACCAGCACCTTGCTGACCCCCTGATCCGACAGGGCGCGGGCAAGGTGATGATGGTCGATCACATAGTGTCGCTTTTTGGGGCCGAGCACCACTGGAATCATGTGTGTGCCGAGGAAATCCGCTGATTTCTTGGAGCCCTCCTGGTTGCGCTCGCGCCAATCCTGCTGCTTGCGCAAGACCTCGCGAAACCCCACAGTCATCTGCGTCGGGCGCAATTCGCTGATCAAAACGGGCGTAAGATGCGGATCAGGGGCGTGGCTCATGATGGGCCTCAGAGGTAAAAATTGATGCTAACGCATAAATTGTGGGGATTCAAATCGGGTTGCTGACGCAGGCAATATGCACGGCCCTGGTGACCATGAGCGGGGCTGCAGTTCCAACACAGTTTCTTAAATGAGAAAAGCCAGGGGAGACGGATTGTCACCCCTGGCTTGGATTCCCGTCCTTAACCGATTCGATACCGCGCTCTTCGCTCGAAGATTTAAGGGTCGGCTCCAAAGCCAACCCGCGTGACATTCGATCAGCGTCCTCCCGAGACCTGGACTGCGTAGCAGGCATTATGCCGCCGCTCTGTTCAGCGAGCGATAAAATTTAGTGCATAATGTTGCCTTTGTCACGCACCATTGCGCCCTGGAAAGCCCAAGGGTGATATTTTTTTGCGCAGCGTAAACAATGATAAAGCGATGGGGGTGTCGCAAGGGT
>DAICZI010000220.1:3882-4147 GCA_027311205.1 Beijerinckiaceae bacterium
CATATGGACCGCTTGACCTTGTGCGCGGCGCGGCTCTACGGGTGATGCAATGCTTCCGGGCTGTGCAGCCTGGATGGCGCGGGATGGCGACAAGGGGGATGATGGCGCGCCCCGCTTTTCGTTGAGGGATCGCGCCGGCGGAGTTCAAGCCCATGGCCCTGACATCGTCCCTGGCCCGCTTGCGTGAGCCGCTCACCTCGGTCTCAGCGAGTTTGGGGTTTTATTCGCGGCTTCCCGTGGCGCGGATTTTTGGAAACAGCGTTCA
>DAICZI010000221.1 GCA_027311205.1 Beijerinckiaceae bacterium
TCAAATTTACGGTCGAGGAACGCATCCTGCTGACCGCGCCTTAGGACGGTGAAGATCGAGAGAGCTCGATCTTTCAGCTCCAAGAATTCGTCGCCGAGGTGCTTAAGAGCATCTTCAATGTCATCAATGTTAGGCGAGCCTGCGCGCGCGACAAGTTCATCTATGACATCTTGGAAATCCATGTTTTGCCAACCTGGATCTACACTGTTTACCGGCCAATTGTCCTCTATTCCCCACTCGGAGCTAAAATTCACTCCCGCAGGCTTAGGTGTGATGCCATCGAAATAGATCGTAGCATGATAGCCGAGGCTTGAACCCGACCAAGACCGCTTTGCTTGATTGCAGACTTCGCGGATGGCGGAAAACGCCTTCTGCAAATCTTCGACGCAAAGTCGCGATCGCGTGGCGGCAACGCTGTCGACAAGCTCGAAAAGCTCGTTGATGAGCGTCATGGGCGAATTTCGCTTATCGCCCATTGCGGGCGGTTGGCGCGCAGGGTCGCGCAGGCGGCAGGCTCGATCTCGACCAGATGGGCGTGTTCAAACCCGGCCCGCTCCAGCCCCAGGGCCTGCCCCCCGGCACCAGCGCAAATTTCCAGCGATGCCAGTTTTGTCATGCCTTGATCCCTCGTCCCGCCAAAGCCTATGTTCTATCTATGTTCAGTGTCAAGAGGCCCGCTCCAGCATGAACACGGCCTGTTCGCCGAACAGGTTCCAGAACCACCATGGCGCATGGACGCGCATCGGCGCACCGCTGCTTTTTACGGCGGTGGCCGAGAGAATGCGGGCGTCGATCTCGCGGGTGAGATTCACAAAATCGCGCAAAGTGCAAAAATGGATGTTGGGGGTGTCATACCACGCGTGCGGCATGTTCTCGGTCACGGGCATGTGGCCGGAAAACCCCAGTTGCCAGCGCACCCGCCAATGGCCGAAATTCGGGAACGAGACGATCACCTTTTTGCCAATGCGCAGCAGGTTTTCCAGCACCTTGCGCGGCTGGCGGGTGGCTTGCAGCGTCTGCGAAAGAATCACGTAATCAAAGGCCTGGTCCGGATAGGCGGAAAGATCGGTATCAGCATCGCCCTGAATGACCGAAAGGCCGCGCGCCACGCAGGAATTCACCCCCGCCTGCGAGAGTTCGATGCCGCGCGCATCAGCGCCGCGCCGGTCGCGCAGCAGCATCAGCAGGCTGCCATCGCCGCAGCCGACATCCAGCACGCGTGATTTTTCCGCGACGAGGCCAGCTATCAGCAGCAAATCAACGCGGGTGGCGGGTGGCGCAACAAGCTGGTCCTGGCTCATGATGCCACCGCCAGCCCACGGGCTTTGGCCGCCGCGTTGATAAAGCCGCTGGTCGTGGCAAAGAGATCCGGCACGTCCAGCAAAAAGGCGTCGTGGCCCTTGTCGCTGTCGATCTCGACGAAAGACACCGACGCCCCGCCGGCATTGAGCGCATGGACAATGGCGCGCGATTCGGACGTCGGGAACAGCCAGTCCGAGGTGAAGGACACCACGCAAAACCGGGTCTGGCTGCCTTTGAAAGCCAGGGAAAGCGCGCCACCATGCTCGGCGGCCAGATCAAAATAATCCATGGCGCGGGTCAGATAGAGATAGGAATTGGCATCAAAGCGCTCAACGAAGCTAAGTCCCTGATAGCGCAGATAACTCTCGATCTGGAAATCCGCATCAAACGAAAAGGTGCGGGCATCGCGGTTTTGCAGCTTGCGTCCGAACTTTGATTGTAGAGCGTTTTCAGAAAGATACGTAATATGCGCCGCCATGCGGGCCACCCCCAGCCCCTTGGCCGGACGGGTTTCTGTTTCAAGGTAGCGCCCGCCTTGCCAATCGGGGTCAGCCATGATGGCCTGGCGCCCGACTTCATGGAAGGCGATGTTTTGCGCGGAATGGCGCGCGCTGGTGGCAATGGGCATGGCCGCGAAAACGCGCTGCGGATAGTTGGCCGCCCATTCCAGCACCTGCATGCCGCCCATTGAGCCGCCAGCCACGCAAAACAGGCTGTCAATGCCGAGATGGTCAATCAGCATGGCTTGCGCCCGCACCATGTCGGCAATAGTCAGCACCGGAAAATCAAGGCCGTAGGGCTTGCCCGTCGCCGCGTTGATCGAGGCTGGACCTGAGGAGCCCATGCAGCCGCCGATGACATTGCTGCAAATGACAAATAATCGGTCGGTGTCGATGGGGCGGCCTGGCCCCACCATGGTTTCCCACCAGCCCGTCCTGCCGGTGACGGGGTTGACACTGGCGACGTGCTGATCGCCGGTGAGAGCGTGGCAAACCAGCACGGCATTGGATTTTTCCGCATTGAGTACGCCATAGGTCTGATAGGCGACGTCCAAAGGGATGATCGCGACACCGCCGTCGGTCACAAAAGGCATTGCCGCCCGAAAAGCCATGGTTTCACTGGGCAAAGGCACGACGCGCTGGGATGATGCGGGCTCGATGATGCTCATGGCAGGCTCAATTGAACGATTTGTTCGATGTTGCGAACGATATGTTCTTTTTATAGGCCAAACGGCGGTGCCCCGTCAAGCTTTTTGGCGCGCGCTTGCGGGTCGGCTGGCGTGTCGGATAGGGTCATTGGTGGACGCGGCAGGGTGGCTGTGTGTTGCGCGGCTCAAATCACTGTGTTAAGGCCCGCCATGTTCCGGGTGTGGCGCGAGCCGCTGCGACGGGGCATTGTTTGTGGCCGGTCGGTTGAAAAATAAGCTTGCGAGCTTGAATATCTTCTGCCAGGGCGCGGCAATATCCACATTTATCGGGTTTGACACGCCGGAAGGCTTAAGCGGGGTTGCGTTGGCCACACAAGAAACATTTGTCTCCGGCGTTACAGGCCGCTATGCCTCAGCGCTGTTTGAGCTTGCGCGCGAGCGTAAACAGACCGATCTGGTTGCAGAGGGGCTGGATCGCTTTGCGACTTTGATCAACCTCAATGGCGATATGGCGCGGTTTGTTCGCAGTCCGGCGCTTGCCGCCGCCGAGCAGTTGCGCGCGCTTGAGGCGCTGCTGCCGCGCGCCAATGTGGATGGCCTTGCGGCCCAGTTCATCAAGATGGTGGCCAGCAAGCGCCGCCTCTTTGCCATTTCCGGCATGATCGACGATTTCAACAAGCTCAATGATGCCGCCAAGGGCGTGACACGGGCCCAGGTGACGGTTGCCCAACCGCTCAGTGCCGCGCATCTTGACTCCCTCAAGGCCGAGCTCGCCAAAATCAGCGGCAGCAGCAAGGTTGATCTCAACGTCAAGGTCGATCCCGCCATCATCGGCGGACTGATCGTGCAACTTGGTTCTCGCATGGTGGACGGGTCGCTGCGCACCCGGCTCACCACCATCCATCAACGTATGAAAGAGGTCGGCTAATGGATATCCGCGCCGCTGAGATTTCAGCGATCCTGAAGAACGAAATTGCCAATTTTGGCAATGAGGCCCAGGTTTCAGAAGTGGGACAGATTCTGTCAGTTGGTGACGGTATCGCCCGCG
Organism: Beijerinckiaceae bacterium; assembly: GCA_027311205.1. Classification (GTDB taxonomy): domain Bacteria; phylum Pseudomonadota; class Alphaproteobacteria; order Rhizobiales; family Beijerinckiaceae; genus REEB77. The sequence continues at coordinate 3,498 of DAICZI010000221.1, forward strand.
TCTATGGCCTTGATAATGTGCAGGCCGGCGAGATGGTGGCGTTTGAAAACGGCTCCCGCGGCATGGCGCTGAACCTCGAATCCGACAATGTCGGCATCGTGCTGTTCGGCTCGGATCGCGAGATCATGGAAGGCCAGACCGTCAAGCGCACCGGCGCGATTGTGGACGTCCCGGTCGGCAAAGGCCTGCTTGGCCGCGTTGTCGATGCGCTCGGCAACCCGATTGATGGCAAAGGCCCGATTGTCACCGACCAGCGCGCCCGCGTTGACGTGAAAGCCCCTGGCATTATTCCGCGCAAATCGGTGCATGAGCCGATGGCGACCGGCCTCAAGGCCGTCGATGCGCTGATTCCGATTGGCCGCGGCCAGCGCGAATTGATCATCGGCGACCGCCAGACCGGCAAGACCGCTGTGGCGCTCGATGCCATTCTCAACCAGAAGCCGATCAATCAGGGCACCGACGAAAAAGCCAAGCTCTATTGCGTCTATGTCGCCATCGGCCAGAAGCGCTCGACCGTCGCACAGTTCGTCAAGGTGCTGGAAGAGCAGGGCGCTCTGGAATATTCGATCATTGTGGCAGCAACCGCTTCTTATCCGGCCCCGATGCAGTTTCTGGCACCGTTCTCCGGC
>DAICZI010000222.1 GCA_027311205.1 Beijerinckiaceae bacterium
CCGGGCTGGCGCTCGGTCTTTCCGCCAGCGCCCTGCGTGAATTTTATTTTGAAGGCGCGCCAAAGATTTTCCACCGGTCGCGGCTGCGGATGTTTGGCGTGCTGCAGCCGCGGTTTGACGCCCGCCCGCTGGAAGCCGAAATCCGCCGCGTGGTCGGCGCGCGCCACCTTGACAGTGAGGAACTTCTCACTGGCCTCGCCATTGTCTCCAAACGTATGGACACCGGCAGTTCCTGTGTACTGACCAATAATCCGCGCGCCACCTATTGGGTGGATCAAGCGGGCGGCGCTATCGGCAACAGGCATTTTCCGCTGGCTGCCGTTGTGCGCGCCTCGACCGCCGCGCCGCATTATTTTGCCCCGCAGCCCATTACCATTGTCACCGGCGAGCGGCCCGGCCTGTTTGTTGATGGCGGTGTGACGCCCTATAAAAACCCGGCCCTGCAATTGCTGATGCTCGCGCTGATGGCACCCCATGGGCTCAACTGGCAACCGGGCGCGGCGACGTTGAAACTGATCTCGGTTGGCACTGGCGAGCGGCGCGAACGCATGCCCCCCGGCAAAGCGCCGCCACGCACGTCTGCGGGTATTGCGCTTCAGGCCCTGGTCGGATCGCTGGCCGATTCCTCAGTCGCCGCCCTGACCATGTTGCATTGGCTGAGCGGCAGCACAGCACTGTGGCCGGTGAATTCGGAGATTGGCGATCTTGGCACTGTCACGCCGCCATTTGGCCAGCCGCTGTTCGGCTTTCGGCGCTATGATGCGCATCTTGAAGCCGATTGGCTCGCCGAAGAATTGGGCATCAGCGTCACGCCGCAGGAGTTGCGGCAACTCAACCGGCTCGACGAGCCCGACGCAGTGCCGAGGCGCTACGAGATTGGCCAAAAGGCGGCGGCCAAATTCATCCATGCCGAGGATTTACGCTGGGACAATCAGGGTGGCCCAGGGGCGGCTGCATGAATGAACCCGTGCCACCGCTGCCAAACCCGACGCTGCAGATCGGTGTGATCGGCCACCGGGCTTTGCCTGACGCCGATCCGGGCCTGCTCGCCATGGTCGCGGCGCAGAGCCTGGCCATGATCATCAACGCGGCGCGCCAGGCCTTGCCAGCGGCGGATCGGGCGCAGTTGCAACTGCGCTGCATCTCGTCGCTGGCGGAAGGCAGCGATTGCCTGCTGACCGAGGCCGCCCTGGCGCAGGGTTGCACCCTCGCGGCGCCCCTGCCCTTTTCGCGCGCCATTTACGCGCAGGATTTTGTCGATCCTGCTGCCCTCGCCCGCCACCAGAATTTGCTGGCCCTGGCCAGCGCCGTCTATGAGATCAACGAGCCGGGGGCCAAGGCGGAAGCCTATCTGGCCGCAAGCCGCATTCTTCTGGCGCAGAGCGATATTGTGGTCGCCATCTGGGATGGCGAGGCCGAGCGTGGCATTGGCGGCACCGCGCAAACCATCCGCGAGGCTTTGCTCGCGAACCTTCCGGTCGTGGCGATCGACGCCCGCGCTCCCCATGCCCTGAAAGCTTTGGGCGATGTCGCCATCGCTGCCACACCGCAAGCTCAGGTCACGCTATGGATGGAGCATCTTCTGACACCGGCAGCCGCAAAGCCGCGCCATGATGCCCGCGCGCACTATCTTGCTGAACGGCGCTTCACGGCCCCGCTGGCGGCGTGGTTTGTGGGCAGCGTCGAGCGGGTGCTGCTGCTCGGGGCCAAGCCATTGCCGCCGCCCGAGACCGAGCCGCCGCCAGAACTGCCCGCGGCCGGCGATGATCCGCTGCGGGCGTTTGATAGCGTGGTCGAGCCGCACCGGATTGCCATGGACGAACTGGCGACACGCTATGGCGCGCTCTATCGCAGCGCCTTCACCCTGCGCCTGCTGGCAGTGCTGCCCGCCACCGCCTTTGGCATTATCAGCCTTTATGCCGCGCCAGCGCTGGCGAACCTTGGGCTTTCCGGGCAATTGCTGGTCCTGGCCGTGACCTTGATCATTGCCGGGCTTGATGCGCGGCTGGGATGGCACCGGCGCTTTGTCGATTACCGCTATATGGCCGAGCATTTGCGGCAAAGCCGCCTGCTGGTGCTGTTTGGTGCCAGCAACGCTTTGCCGCATCCGCAACTTGAGGCCAAGCCCAGGCCGGAAGATTGGGCAAACGCCGCGCTTCGCCGGATTATCCGCGCCGCTGGCCTGCCCTCCCTGGCCGGGCAGCGGGACTTTTACTATGCCCGCGCCGCCAAATTCGCGGTGCTCGGGCAAAGGCTGAAACGCGCCGGAACCGTGCTTTATATCGCCGGTTTCGGCTTCACTTTGCTGCGGCTCATTCTTGGCCCCTCCGGGCGCTGGCCGGGCCTTGCCACCGCACTGGCCCTGCTGGCGATGATCGCGCCTGCCCTGTCGCCGGTATTCTTCGGGCTGCGTTCATGGAATGAATACGCCAGCCTCGCCGACCGTTACAAGGCCACCGCCAGCAAGCTCGCGCGTCTGCTGCGCCTTTATGGCCTGCATCCCTCCAACCGCGCCAAGCTGGAGGCCACTGCTGATGCCGCCACTGACCTGATGCTCGCAGAAACCCGCGATTGGCACAGCGCCATCAAAGGGCATGATCTCAGGCCCCTGTGAGGGGCGGCTTCCTTGAGGCCGCGCCATGAAAGACGGGAACTCTTTCGCCGTTTACGGCACGGGTTTCGCGCAGGGGAATCGTATTCGGAATATTTTGTGGGCATTGGGCGGGATTTGCGATTATGAGTGCGATGGATTGAACTCCCACTGACGCGGGATGAGGGGGAAATCAGCCAGAAGAACAACATCACGCGGCGATGGGCCAGACGCGGCACAAGGCCCACTGCGCCCCAGGATCAGTGCACTGCCTCAACTTGTATTATTGGCGCGATCTCCCCAAGGACGGCAGGGCGCGGGGCTGGTTCCGCCCATCTGCAACACCGAGGGAACCTGCATGTCATCGAAAGCCAGTCATCACCCCCGGCAAGCACGCCGTGCTGCTGATGGATCAGGCGGTTTGGCACATGCCGAAGCACCTCGTCGTGCCGCAAAATATCAGCATTGTTCCGCTGCCACCCAAATGCCCCGAACTTAACCCGCAAGATAACATCTGGCAGTTCATGCGTGACAACTGGCTCTCAACCCGCGTCTTCACTTCCTGCGAGACGTGCGCTGATCATTGCAGTGAGGCCTGGAACAAACTGACAGATGCACTCCGGCGTATCATGACAATCGGACACCTCGAAGAACCGGCCGATTTTGGCGTGAGCATGGCGGTTCTTTGATGGCGGACGCACAGGCGTTGTCGTATTTGGTGATTTCCTGCTGATTTTGCGGCTTTCGCCCAGCTTCCGGGGCGATTTTGGCGTTACGCGGGCGCACTTCTCCCGTCGTGCCAGACGAGGCGTTTGAAGTTGTAGGCCAGGTTTGCCATGCCGATCTTCATCCTGGCGCGCTCGATGCCGATGGTGCGGACACACAGAGCCATGCGCGACTTCTGCGTGGCAAAGACATGCTCGACCGCAGAGCGCACTTTCGAGCGGGCCGCGTTGGCGCACTGGTGTCGCCGATCCATCGGCTTGCCCTTGGGTTTTCGAAAATGGATCATCGACTTGAGCTTGGCGCGGCGGATCGCGGCCTCGTTCTTTGCCGAACGATAGGCCGTGTCGGCCCAGACCGATTGGGCGATGTTCCCGGTGTCGAGCACATCCTCGAATGGGCCGCTGTCATGTCTTGCCGCGTGGGTCACCACCCATTTGCGGATGAACCCGAAAGTGCGGTCGATCCCGGCGTGGTTCTTGTAGCCGAACATCGGCACCATGATCTGTGCCGGAGCCGTTACGCGCGCCTCTCCGGCCTCGCTGCGCTTCAGGCTGCCACGCTTCATCGTCCAGCGCGCGTCGATATCCTTCTGCGCGGCTTTGGCCGGGTCGTCGGGCCAGATCTCATCCGCCGCCTTGCCCTCCTTGATCAGGGCCTTCTCCTCATCGGTCAGGTGCTGGCGCGGCGCGGCAATCACCGTCGCATCGATGATCTGCCCGCCCTGCGCCAGATAGCCACCGGCCTTCAACCGTGCATCGAACAGAGCAAACAGCTTGTCGATCGCGCGGGCCTGCAC
>DAICZI010000223.1 GCA_027311205.1 Beijerinckiaceae bacterium
CTGCAAACCCCAGTGACGACGAGGATGTTCACCGTGCGTGTCGCTGACGAAACCTTCGGCATGCCGGTGGCTGCCGTGCATACCGTGTTCATGATTGATCGCCTGTCGCCCGTGCCGTTGGCCCCGGAGGCGGTCATGGGGTTGGTCAACCTCCGCGGACGCATTGTCACAGCGCTCAGCCTGCGGCGGCGGCTCGGCCTCGCCGAACTCACCGTCTCGACCAGAGTCGCCATTGTCATGGAAAATGGTGGCGAAATGCTGGCTCTGGTCGTGGATGAAGCGGGCGACGTGATTGATCTGGCCGCCCATGACCGGATCGAGCTTCCCCGCCACATGACGGCCAGCAGGGCGCGTCTGACGCGCGCGGTGTACCGTCACGCCCGCGGGCTTATCTCCATCCTCGACATGGATGCCGTCTACACTCTGGTTCCCGCCGTAGCTTAATCCTGACCCACTAATCCTCGCTGACACAGTAAAGGCACCACCCATGAAACACGTTCTCGTCGTCGACGATTCTGCCGTCATCCGCAAAGTCGCCACACGCATTCTGGAATCGATGCGCTTTGGCGCTGCCGAAGCTCCTGGTGGCCGCGAGGCCCTGGCGGCCTGCGAAGCGCACATGCCCGATGCCATCTTGCTCGACTGGAACATGCCGGAGATGGATGGCTTTCAATTCCTGCAGGAACTGCGGCGGATGCCCGGCGGCAACACCCCCAAAGTGCTGTTCTGCACCACCGAAAACGAGGTCGCCCATATCGCCAAGGCCATGCACGCGGGTGCGGACGAATACATCATGAAGCCGTTCGACAAGGATATCTTCCGCTCCAAGCTTCAGGAAATCGGCTTGATCGCCTGACGCTTTGTCGCCAGAGCCGAGGGACGGAACCACAATGCACCCACACCAGCAACCAGACAGCGATCCCGCCAATGCGGCACCCCAACATATCTTGTTGCGGCGCTTTTCGGCGATGGCCCCCGCAGCCCTCGTGATCGGCGCTTCAACGGGGGGGCCACAGGCGCTGGAAAAGATGCTGTCGCAAGCCTCGGACTGGTTGCGACATCTGCCGATAGCCGTGGTGCTGCACGCGCCGCCGGGATTCATGGAAGTGGTCGCCGCCAATATCGCCCGCGTTTCCGGCATGCCCGCCCGAGTCGCCTGCCACGGCGACAAATTCCTGCCAGGGACGATTTATTTTGCGCCCGGCGACAAGCATCTGCGGCTGGCACGGGCTGAACGCCGCGTGATCCTGATGCATGGCGATGGCGAGCCCGAGAATTTCTGCAAACCCGCAGTCGATATCCTGTTTGCCAGTGCCGCCAGGGCTTTCGGGCCTGAGGCCCTGGGCGTCGTACTCACCGGCATGGGGCGCGATGGTCTTGCCGGTTCCCACGCCCTTGTTGAAGCTGGCGGCGCGGTCATGGTGCAGGATGAAGCCAGCAGTGCCGTTTGGGGCATGCCCGGCTCCATCGCCCGCGCCGGGCTGGCCAGCGCCGTGCTGCCACTGAGCGGCATTGCCTCAGCGTTGGATGGGTTGATGGTCGCAACGCGCAGGAGGGCACTGGCGTGAATATGAATGTCAAGGCGCTCCAGCGCTTCCTGGCCCAGCAAGCCGGGCTGTCATTCCAGATCGAAAACGCCTGGCTGGCAGAAAGCCGTCTCCAGCCCGTGGCGGATCACCATGGCCTGGACAACATTGATGCCCTGATAGGCCGGATTGTCTCTGGCTATGAACCCATGCTCGCCGCCGAGACCATCGAGGCCATGCTGACGCATGAGACATTCTTCTTTCGCGATCGTGTGCCATTCGATCAATTCCGCACCGTAATGCTGCCTGACATCATGCGAACGCACGAGGCAGAGCGGCGAATTCGCATCTGGTCAGCGGCATGCTCATCTGGTCAGGAGCCCTATTCACTGGCCATGGTGCTGGACGAGGAAGCGCGCAAGCTGAACGGCTGGCGGATTGACTTGCTCGCCACTGATATCTCGGCTTCAGTCATCGAAACGGCGAAGCGCGGCCGGTTTTCGCAGTTTGAAGTGCAGCGTGGCCTGCCGATCAATCATTTATTGCGCTATTTTCACCGGGTTGGCGAACAATGGGAAATCGCTGAGCATATCCGCGCTCGCATAGAATTTCGCCAGGTCAATTTGATGCACAGCATGAGCCGCCTGGGCCAATATGACATTATCTTCTGCCGCAACGTGCTGATTTACTTTGATGAAAAAACCCGCGCCAGCGTGATCGGCCAATTGCGCGCAGCGCTGGCACCAGGTGGCTACTTGGTGCTGGGTGCCGCCGAATCCATGCCCGATTGCCCGGAAGACTTGCAGCCGGTGTCGTTCCAGAACAGCATATTCCGCAAGGTGGAAGCGCGTGCACCCTTGGAGCGGCACTGGGCGCAACCGGGCGCGCGGTGGGGCAAGTGGTAAGCGCCTGGAAAGGTGCCGACGGTGAGCATTCGCGTGATGTGGGGTAGGTCGTGACACTGGAACAGAGCTTCAGGCAACAGGGCCATGTTCCCGCCGCAGGCTTGAAACACGCACTGCCCGCGCCCGGTGCCCGCCCGCCAGCCTTTATCAGAACGGCGCGGTTGACGCTGCGCCCCATCAGTGAGGCCGACGCTGTCGCGATTTATCGTGGTTTTGCCGGTCGCGCCAAGGCCACAAGGCTGATGAATTTTCCGCGCCACCTCAATCCCTCAATCACCCAGGCGTGGGCCGAAAGCTGTGAAGGGCGCTGGCAGAAGGGCACGGCTTTTGCCTACATGATCGTGCTCGACGCCACCAGCCAGAACCTGGGCTCGATCGAACTGGCGCTGAACAAGGGTGAGGCCGCATTGGGCTATATCCTGTCCGAGCCGTTTTGGGGTCATGGCTTTGCGACTGAAGCGGCGCGGGCGCTTGTGACCTGGGCGATGATGCAGCCAGACCTGAGCCGAATCAGCGCCACCTGCCACCCCGACAACATCGCCTCAATCCGTGTGATCGAGAAAGCTGGCCTGCAGTTTGAAACACGCATGGAAGACGCGATAGCCTGGCCGCAATTGGACAGAAGGGCGGGGCCAAGCCTGGTCTTCAGCCGGAAGATTGTCCAGCAGCAACCCCAGTTGCGCCGCCAAAGGGGCGCATGACCGGCAGCCCATAATTCAACACCCTGCAAATACGGCATAAAAGCCACCAGCGGCACGTGTCACCGCCCCAAGACCGCCTTCCTTTTCCAATTCCGGCTTGCAGGCGCGCTTTGCATACGCCAGAAAGTATGCTGTATTAGGAATGTCTTAAATAAGAAAAGACCCAGGGAGACAATCATGCGAAAAGTCACTGAGGGTGGCGTTTTTGTAAGCCGCAGGGCGGTGCTGGCTGGCAGCGCCGCGGGGTTGGCGCTGGCGAGCAGCCAGGCGCTGGCACGCTCCGCCACCAAATTGCCCTTTGCTTCGGGGCCGCGCACCCGTTCGCTCACCAGCGCCTTTCCGCAAAAAGGCGAAATGATCTTGCAGCGCTCGCGACCGCCCCTGCTGGAAACGCCGTTTGAGGTGTTCGACAAGGGCGTCTTCACACCAAATGACCGCTTTTATGTGCGCTGGCACTGGTCGGATATTCCCACCGAAGTGAACGTCGAGAGTTTCCGTCTGAAGGTGCATGGCAATGTCGACCACGAACTGAGCCTGTGGCTCACCGACATCATGGCTTTGCCGCATGTGGAAATCGCTGCAGTCAACCAGTGCTCGGGCAATTCGCGCGGGCTGTTTGCGCCACGTGTTGCGGGCGGTGAATGGGGCAATGGCGCGATGGGAAATGCCCGCTGGACCGGTGTTCGGCTGAGCGATGTTCTCAAAAAGGCCGGCGTCAAGGCTGGATCCGTTCAAGTGCGGATGCACGGTCTGGAAAAGCCGCCGGTCGCAGCCTCGCCGCCTTTCATGAAATCGCTGGCACTCGATCACGCCATGGATGGCGAGGTGATGATCGCCTTTGCCATGAATGGCCAGCCTTTGCCGCTGCTCAACGGCTTCCCGATCCGCATGATCGTGCCCGGATGGTATGCGACGTACTGGGTGAAAATGCTTGCCGACCTCGAAGTCCTCGACAAGCCGGATGCCAACTTCTGG
>DAICZI010000224.1 GCA_027311205.1 Beijerinckiaceae bacterium
TCATGATTGCGCCTCGTCAGCGCGATGGATATTCGGGCACCGAGGGCTTCGCACCGAAAATCAACTGCGTGGGGTTTTTGCGCAGCGAACGCACGGTTTTGTTGATCTCATCCAAAGTGTGGCGGCCATCTTCGGCCAGCGCCTGATATTGGCGCAAGCCCTCGCCTGAAAACCGCTTCAGCCCGCCCGATATGGAATTGGTGGTGCGGTCGAGGTCTATTGCGAGTTTACGCAAGGCAACGGCGGCAGACGAGACGCTGTTCAGCGTGCCTTTGGAGGATTGTGATCCAATCAGCCCCTGCGCCGAGGCGACCAAAGCGTCAAGCTTGTCTGAAGTTTTGGTGAGTTTGGCGGTCAAGGCTTTGACATTGGCGACAATGGCGGTGACATCGTCCGGCTTCACCGCCTTGACGACGCCATCCATGTCGGAGGTCAGTTGCTTGATCTGCGGCCCAATCGGCGCAAGACTCTTGCCAAGGGACGCCGTGCTTTTCAAAAAGGCATCAACGCCGGCCGCATTATCGGCAAGCGTCTTGGTGAAAACCTGGATATTGTTGATCGACTGCTGCACCGCGCCAGTGTTGGCACCCATCAAGTCGTTGGCTTTTTCCAGCACTGCGGAGGACTGTTTGGAGAGCGTCTGCACCATAGTGAGCAGGCTCTGGATATCCGAGGCTGATGCGTTGATTTCGGGCAGGCCACCAGGCACCTTCGCACGCAAGGGCGCAGCGGTGATGCTGCCACCCGATAGCGCCACCGAGGCCACGCCGGTAAGGCCGGTTTGCGACAATTCCGCATGGGTGTCGGTTTTCACCGGCGTGCGGCTGTCAATGGAAATGACCGCCTGCACCACGCCGGGATTGTTGGCCATCAGGCCGAGGCTTTTGACCTCGCCAACATCCAGGCCGTTGAAAGTCACCGACGCGCCTTTGGAAAGGCCCGCGACCGAGCCTTTGAAAATAATCCGGTAGGATGAATGGGCTTGCAACTGGCTGCCACCGGCAATCCACAGCACAAAGCCGAACATGGCACCGATCACAGCCAGAGTGAAAGCGCCAATAATCGCAAAATGAGCGCGGGTTTCCATCGCTCTATCCTTTCTGCGCCGCGGGCATGGAAGCGGGCGCAGTGGGTGGCATGGGGTTGGTATCGGCTTCGAGCGCGCTAACCTGGCGCGCCCGCTTGCCGTGGAAATAGGCCCTGAGCCAGGGATGATCGGCGGCGAGCATTTGCGTCATGGTGCCAATGGCAATGACTTTGCCATCAGCCAGCGCTGCCACCCGGTCACAAATCGCAAACAACGAATCAAGGTCATGCGTCACCATAAACACAGTCAGTCCCAGTGCCTTCTGCAAGGTGGCGATCAGATCGTCAAACTCGGCAGCACCAATCGGATCAAGACCCGATGTCGGTTCGTCAAGAAACAGGAGTTCGGGATCCAGCGCCAGAGCGCGCGCCAAAGCTGCACGCTTGATCATGCCGCCGGATAATTCCGAGGGGAACTTGTGCGCAGCATCGGGCGGCAGGCCGACCATGGCGATTTTCAGCATGGCCAGTTCATCCATAAGCTTCTGCGAAACACGCATATATTCCCGCATCGGCACCTGGATATTCTGGCGCACGGTGAGGCCGGAAAACAATGCGCCCTGCTGAAATAGAACACCCCAGCGGCGCTCCAACTGCTGGTAGGCTTTGGCGTCAAGCGCGTCAATATTATGGCCAAAAACCTCAATTGTGCCGGAACGCTTCTTGATCAGGCCCAGAATCGTGCGCGTCAGCACCGATTTTCCGGTGCCCGAACCGCCGACAAAACCAAGCACCTCACCCTTGCGGATATCAAGATCAAGGGAGTCGAGAATAATCTTCGTATCAAAGCCCACCACGAGTTGGCGCACCTGAACGGCTGGCACTTGATCGGCGCTGTCTTTTGCGGGGGGAAGCATGTCTGAGGCCTAATAATGAATGGCGGCAAAAAATACAGCAAAGAGGCCATCAAGGAAAATCACCATGAAGATGGATTTGACCACCGAATTCGTGACCTGGCGACCAAGCGATTCGGCTGACCCTTTTACCGCAAAGCCCTCGACCGTCGCGATGAGCCCAATGATCAGCGCCATGAAAGGTGCCTTGATCAGGCCCACAGCAAAGGTGTTCAGGCCGATCGCCTCCTGGAGGCGGCTGAAATAGGCTTCGGGTGTCAGGCCACCATAGATCATCGAGACCGTCATGCCGCCGAGCACTGCCGCGATATCGGCAATGAAGGTCAACAGCGGCAGGCTGATGATCAGCGCCAGCAGGCGCGGGATAATCAGCACTTCGACCGGGTCAAGCCCCATGACTTGCAGGGCGTCGATCTCTTCGCGCATCTTCATGGAGCCAAGTTCGGCCGTGATGGCTGAACCCGAACGCCCGGCCACCATGATCGAGGTCAGCAGCACACCCAGCTCGCGCAGCACCAGAATCCCAATCAGGTCAACGGCATAGGACGAGGCACCAAAGCGCTGCAATTGAAAGATGCCCTGTTGCGCGACAATCGCTCCCACCAGAAAATTGATCAGGATGATGATCGGCACCGAGCGCAGCGCGAAAGTCTCGATATGGTGGACAATGGATATCGGCCGCAGGCGGCGTGGCGCTACAAACACGCCAAGCAAAGTTGTGACAACGCGGCCAAGATACTCCATGCCGCCCACGATATCGCGCCCGGTTTCGGCCATGGTTTCGCCGATGTCCGCCAGAAACAGCAGCCAGAACGGTTCGACCTTGGCGATGGGTTCGGGTACTGGCTCCTGCGCCGCGCTGGTCAACAGGGTTTGCTCTGCAGAGCTGGCACCCACAAGTTCAAAGTGGCTCGCGGTGCCGCCGATCCTCGCGGCGAGGCGCTGCATAAGGAAAGCCCCGGCGGTATCGAACCCGGTGAGCGCCTGAAGATCAAGCGTCAATGCTGAAGGTGTGGCCTCCTGCGCTGCAACGGCGTCTGTGGCGCGCTCGGCCCGGCGCGCCTCGACACTCGTCCATGTGCCAGCAAAGGCGAGCACAGCACCCCGCCCCGTCTGCCGCAAGGTTACGGTCGGCGGTGTGGACAGGTTCTGGCGTGACGACGTCTCGACTGACAATGGTTTGCCCGCATTTCATGGCAGCGCGTCTGCTGGCGGCTGCCCACGCGAACCGTTGAGACCTTTAATTGACCCATGCGGCAAAGTCGAGGCTGAGCTTTAGTCACGCCGCGCGGTTGATCAGCGGCAGAAGTTTCTGCAAAGTCTGGATGATTTCGGTGTTGCGATGCTCGAAATTCGCAAATCGCGCCGCCAGATTGGCGGCTATCCGGTCAGCGATTTCGGCATGGAGGAGGTCAAGCGCCTTGCCAACCTCGCCTTCCAGCCGCTCAAGCCGCAGGTTCAGCGAGTCGACAGATTCGCTGCTCGCCTCGCCGCTTGTGGTGACAGTGGTGTGAATCACGGAAATCGGCACGAGCGTCTTGTCACCCAGTGACCCCGGATCAGAGCCTTCATCGGCATAAAAGCTTTCGCCCTCGGAAAGATTAAGCCGTTGCGCCAAGCTTTGTTCCAGCAAATTGAGACGGCGCGTCAGCGTTGTCAGGTCTTTGATCATCTCGACGTCACTGACGCGGAGAAACTCAATGCCAATCAGCATGTCGCGGTGCCAGCGCAGCCGCGCATAGCGGGTTTCGTCGCGGGCGGGAATGCTCACCTGAAAAAATTCTGGCAGTTTGATATTTTTATCGAGCCGGGCGCGCGCGCCCGTCGAATACTTTGCCCTTGATCGAGCAGGCCGTGCGGTTGCCCTGCCGCTTGCCAATCCATACACTCCGCATGACCCAACTCCGAATACACCTGCTTATGCCACGGCCCCTGTTGTGCGACAGAAGTCCTTCGAATCATTTAAAGCAAGGATTCGTGATGCGAGAACCTTTCCCTGGCGCGCGCCTGAGCGACATTCCATGAGCAATCCTACCATGAGCGACCAAGCTATCGGACTTGCCGTCAAAATCGAAAGTTTCAGACTAGCACAGCCCTTTGTCATTGCGCGCGGCAGTAGCACCCATGCCACTGTGGTCAGCGTGACCC
>DAICZI010000225.1:0-3792 GCA_027311205.1 Beijerinckiaceae bacterium
ATGTGGGCGAGCAGGGGAATGCGGTTCTGGGCTGGCGGTTGTATCTGCCGGAGACCTGGACGAAAGACGCAGCGAGGCGCCAGGCGGCGGGGATTCCCGAAGAAGTTGTTTTCAGGAAAAAGTGGGAACTGGCGCTGGATCTGCTCGATCAAGCGAGGGATTGGAGCTTGCCCGACCGGATTGTGCTTGGCGATGCGGGATACGGCGAGGCAACGGAGTTTCGCGATGCGCTGGAGGAGCGCTATCTTGCCTATGCGCTTTCAACCATCATGGGCCGCGCTTTGCCGGACGCCCGCGATGGCCTGAAGCCGGTGCATCGGCGCATCCTCTATTCCATGCAAATCCTGCGGCTTGACCCTGCCGCCGCCTTCAAGAAATGCGCCAAGATCGTCGGCGACGTGATGGGTGACTTTCATCCCCATGGCGATCAGGCGATTTATGAGGCTTTGGTGCGGCTCGCGCAGGATTTTTCCTCACGGTATCCGCTGATCGATGGCCAGGGCAACTTTGGCAATATTGATGGCGATTCCGCCGCCGCCTATCGCTACACCGAGGCCCGCCTCACCAATGTCGCGCAATTGCTGATGGAAGGCATTGACGAGGACGCCATTGATTTTCGCGATAATTATTCAGCCGAAAAGCAGGAACCGGTGGTGCTGCCCGCCGCCTTCCCCAATTTGCTGGCCAATGGCGCGCAGGGCATCGCGGTCGGCATGGCGACCTCCGTGCCGCCCCATAATGTCGCCGAGCTCTGCGACGCCGCGCTCTATCTCATCAGCCATCGCGATGCGAGCGCCGCGCAACTGCTGGAATTTGTGCCCGGCCCTGATTTCCCCACGGGCGGCATTATCGTGGAGACGCGCGCCTCCATCGCCCAGACCTATGAAACCGGCAAGGGCTCGATCAGGCTGCGGGCGCGCTGGAGCGTCGAGGAATTGGGGCGCGGCACCTGGGTCGTCGTCATCACCGAAATCCCCTACATGGTGCAGAAAGCCCGCTTGCTGGAAAAGCTCGGCGAACTGGTCAACGAGCGCAAATTGCCGCTGGTCGGCGATATCCGCGATGAATCAGCCGAGGATGTGCGCCTGATCATTGAGCCGCGCGCCCGCAATGTTGACCCGGCGGTGATGATGGAATCGCTGTTTCGCGCCACCGACCTCGAAACCCGCTTTGCCATGAACATGAATGTGCTGGTGGATGGCGTGGTGCCGCGCGTCATTTCGCTCGGCGAGGCCTTGCGTCAATGGCTCGACCATCGCCGCAATGTGCTGGTGCGGCGCTCTCGTTTCCGTCTGGCGGAAATCGCCCGCAGGCTGGAAATGCTGGCGGGCATGTTGATTGTCTTCCTCAATCTCGACGAAGTGATCCGCATCATCCGCGAGGAGGACGAGCCCAAGCAGGTGCTGATCACCACTTTTTCCCTGAGCGAGGCGCAGGTCAATTACATCCTCGATACCAGATTGCGCGCGCTGCGCCGCCTTGAGGAAATGCAGCTTCGCAAGGAACATGATGATCTCGTCAAGGAGCAGAGCGCCATCAATGCGCTGCTGGCCGATGAGGCGGTGCAGTGGCGGGTGATCAGCGCCGATATTCGCGACATCCGCAAGAAATACGGGCCGGAAACCAAGCTGGGCAAACGCCGCACCACCTTTGCCGATGCGCCTGTGGCCAGCGCCGAAAGCCTGGTGGATGCCATGGTCGAGCGCGAGCCGATCACTGTGGTGATGACCGCCAAAGGCTGGATCAGGGCGCTGAAAGGCCATGTCGCCGACCTCTCGACGCTGACCTTCAAGGGCGATGATGCGCTGAAAATCTCGTTCTTCACCGAGACCACGGCCAAGGTGCTGGTGCTGGCCACCAATGGCAAGGTGTTCACGCTTGACGCGGCCAAAATCCCCGGCGGGCGCGGCCACGGCGAGCCTCTGCGCCTGATGGCCGATATTGACGAGGGTGCCGATATCCTCGCGGCAATGCCCTATAAAGCTGGCGTCAAAATGCTGATTGTTTCCAGCGATGCACGCGGCTTTCTTGTCAATCAGGATGAGCTCCTGTCCTCAACCCGCAAGGGCAAGGCGGTGCTGGTCACGGACGGCAAAGCTCAGGCGCTGCGGCTCATCCCCGCCGAGGGCGACCATGCCGCCTTCATCGGCGAAAACCGCAAATTGCTGGTGTTCCCGCTTCACCAGATCGCCGAAATGGCCCGCGGCAAAGGTGTGCGCCTGCAACGCTACCGCGATGGCAACTTGTCGGACGCCAAGGTTTTCAATCTTGCCGACGGCCTCACCTGGACCGACAGTTCCTCCCGCACATGGACGGTTGCCGCCGCAGAACTGAAAGAATGGATCGGCAATCGCGGCGAGGCCGGTCGCCTGCCGCCCAATGGCTTCCCCAAAAACAACAGTTTCCGCGGGTGACGGGGCGGCCTTTGGCGATGAGTTTGATTGCGCCGCAACCTGCGCCGTCACTGCAACCTACGCCGTCATTGCGAGCGCAGCGAAGCAACCCAGGGGATTCCGTAACCCCCTGGGTTGCTTCTTTGCTGCGCTCCTCGCAATGACAGCGGTGGCGCTCGCAATGACAGCGGCTGTTTCAACCTGAAAGCGGGCCGCAAAAGCCTCACACATCAATCATTTCAGCCGCGAACGCGGCGCGTTCCTGGATAAACCGGAAGCGGGCCTCAGGCTTGTTGCCCATCAACCGCTCGACGGCATCGATAGTGGCTTCGCGATCATCGGGCTCGACCATCACTTTATGCAGCGTGCGCTTCATCGGATCCATGGTCGTGTCCTTGAGCTGATCGGCGCGCATTTCGCCAAGGCCCTTGAACCTGCCAACTTCGACCTTGCCACGGGCCGCCTGCAGCGTCTTGATGATGGCGTCGCGCTCCGCCTCATCGCGGGCATAATGGCGCTTGGTGCCTTGCGTGATCGAGAACAGCGGCGGCACCGCCAGATAAAGATGGCCGCCATCAATCAATTTCGGCATCTGCCGGTAAAAATAGGTGATCAGCAGCGAGGCAATATGCGCGCCATCAACATCCGCGTCCGTCATGATGATGATTTTGCCATAGCGCAGCTCGGCATGGTTATAATGCGAGCCAGTGCCGCAACCCAGCGCCAGTGCCAGATCGGCGAGTTGCTGGTTGGCGGCCAGTTTGTCGCGCGTGGCATTGGCGACATTGAGAATTTTGCCGCGCAGGGGCAGCACCGCCTGCGTCGCCCGGTTGCGCGCCTGTTTGGCTGACCCGCCCGCTGAATCACCCTCGACAATAAAGAGTTCGGTAGTTTCAACGGCATTGGACGAGCAATCCGACAGTTTTCCTGGCAGACGCAACTTTTTGACCAGTGATTTGCGCGCCACATCCTTTTCAGCCCGCCGCCGCAGGCGCTCATCGGCGCGCTCGATCGTCCAGTCGAGCAGCCTGGTGGCCTGGGCCGGTGCGCCAGCCAGCCAATGGTCAAAGGCATCACGGATCGCCGGTTCGACAATGCGGGTGGCCTCGGCGGACATCAGCCGCCCCTTGTTCTGGCCCTGAAACTCCGGCTCGCGGATGAAAATGGCAATCATCGCGGCGCAGGTCGCCATTACATCATCGGTGGTGATCGAAGCGGCGCGCTTGGTCTGGCCGATGCGATCGGCATGGTCTTTCAGGCCGCGCAGCAACGCCACCCGCAGGCCCGCCTCGTGCGTGCCGCCATCAGCCGTGGGGATGGTGTTGCAATAGGAATGGACGAAGCCATCATCGCCCGCCTGCCATGCCACTGCCCATTCCAGCGAGCCATGCCGCCCCGG
>DAICZI010000225.1:3802-4072 GCA_027311205.1 Beijerinckiaceae bacterium
CAATGCGCCCGGTAAACATCTGCTCATTGACCAGATCGCGCGATTCGATTTCGCGGGCGAGATAATCCTTCAGGCCACCAGGAAAACGGAACGTGGCCTCTGCCGGGATGGCGCTGCCCGCCTCGATCAATTCTGGCGCGCAGTGCCAGCGGATTTCCACCCCGCCAAACAGAAAGGCCTTGGAGCGGGCCATCTTGAAAATACGCGCCGGGCGAAACCTGGCGCTCTCGCCAAAAATCTGCGGATCGGGCAAAAAGCGCACTTTGGTAC
>DAICZI010000226.1 GCA_027311205.1 Beijerinckiaceae bacterium
CTGGGCAACAAATGCGCAAAGGGCGCGGGAGTTTACCGTTCTTTTTTACCAGGAAGTGGCGGAGGGAGTATCGCTGGGCGAAGCCATGCGACGCGCCCGCGCCGCCGTCGCGCACCTTGCAACCCAGCACCTCGACAGCATTCTGGCCGGAGCCAGAGTTTTCCCCGATGCCGCCACTCTCAAGGGCGCCACTCCCATGGGCGCCACTCTCAAGGGCGCGAGCGAGGTTTCCCCATGACGTCCTCAACGCTGCCGATCCCCTTCTCACGCGTCTTCACGATGAGCGAATTGCGCGAATTGAAGCATGAGATCACGCTGGATGCCAAGCCGCAGGAATGTGCCGCACTGGCGGCGATGTTCGGCATTGTCGCCATCCGGGACCTATCAGCCGATTTCCGGGTCACACGCCGGGCATCGCGCGAATGGCTGGTGACTGGCAAAGTGCAGGCTTTTGTCACGCAAACCTGTGTGGTGACACTGGAGCCATTTGAGACAGCCGTCAGCGAACCGATCGAAGAGCGCTTCATTGAGCCGGCCGAGGCGCGTGGCCGCGCTCCCGAGGTGATCCTCTCGGGGCTGGAAGTCGATCCTCCTGAGGTCATCGTTGGCGGGCGCCTTGATCTTGGCGGGCTCGCCGCCGAATTTCTGGCGCTGGCGCTCGACCCTTGGCCGCGCAAGCCCGGCGTTGAATTCAAGGAGCAGGGGGATGAGCTGGTGCGGCCTTCGCCCTTCGCAGGACTCAGCGAAAAGCTGGCCAAGCGCAAGGATTGATGACGTTGAGGCGCCAAGCCCTGCCGTTACGACGTTCGCGACTATGAACGCCGTTCTTGAAAATGCCGCAAGACGCGGTTGACAACCACAGTCCAGATTGCTGTCCGAAACGCGGGCTGCATCAGGGGCCTGTTCGTTCCTCGCCCTAATCCATCGATTTCGAATTCTATCTGAGACTGAAGCCCCTCGTGCCGCTTGCCTTGGCGAAGGAAGCCGCTATGGTGCGCCCGATTGCCCGAAGGGGTCCTGGAGACGTGTTGCTGATGTCCGAACCCGTACGCATTGCCATTGATGCGATGGGGGGCGATTTTGGCCCGCAGGTGGTTGTTCCAGCCGCTGCGCTGGCCTTGGCCAAAAGGCCGCTTGTGCGGTTTTTGCTCTGTGGCGATGAAGCCAAAATCAACCCCGAACTGGACAGACTGCCTGCCCTGAAGGCGGCAGTCACGGTGATCCACACTGAAGTGGCCGTGAAGATGACCGACAAGCCCAGTGTTGCGCTGCGGGCCGGGCGGCGCAATTCCTCGATGTGGCTGGCACTCGATGCGGTGCGGCGCGGTGCCGCCGATGTCGCGGTTTCGGCCGGCAATACCGGCGCGCTGATGGCCATGGCCAAAATCTGCCTGCACATGATGCCGCAGGTCGAGCGCCCGGCCATTGCTGCGCGCTGGCCCTCGCAGCGCGGCGAATCAATCGTGCTTGATCTCGGCGCGTCGATTGGTGCTGATGCTCATCACCTTGTCAGCATGGCGATCATGGGCGCTGCGATGGCGCGCATCGTGCTGGATATTCCGCGCCCGACGGTGGGTCTGCTCAACGTCGGCGTCGAAGAGGTCAAGGGCCTTGAAGAAGTGCGCGCGGCTGGGCGCCTGCTGCGCGAACTGGAAACCCCCTCGCTGCACTATTTCGGTTTTGTCGAGGGCGATGATATTGGCAAGGGCACGGTTGACGTGGTGGTGACGGAAGGCTTTACCGGCAATATTGCGCTGAAGGCTGCCGAAGGCACTGCGCGCCAGATCGGGCAATATCTGCGCGAGGCCATGAGCCGCGACTGGCGTTCGAAGCTCGGCTATTTGCTGGCACGACCCGCCTTCGAGGCCTTGCGTGAAAAAATGGATCCACGCCGCTCGAATGGCGGGCTGTTTTTGGGCCTTGAGGGGCTCGTGATCAAAAGCCATGGCGGCACTGATGCGCGCGGCTTTGCCGAGGCACTGGATGTCGGCTTCACGTCGGCGCAAAGCGGCCTCATCGACAAAATCCGTGAAGAACTGGCCTGCATGGTCGACCCCACTTCGGCTGCAGCCAGCCCCCAAGTTGCGCAATCCTGAATGACTTCCTCCTCCGAAATCGTTGAAAACATGAGCTCTGAAACCAAGGTCATCCGCTCCCGCGTCGCTGGCGTCGGCTGCTATTTGCCTGAACGCATCGTCACCAATGCAGAATTGGAAAAGTCTGTCGATACCAGCGACGACTGGATCGTGCAGCGCACCGGAATTCGCCAGCGCCACATTGCGGCTGAAGGCGAGACAACCTCGCAACTCGGCACGAAAGCGGCGCAGGCGGCTCTGAAAGCCGCCGGGCTCACGGCTGACGACATTGATTTGCTGATTGTGGCAACCTCAACGCCCGATTACACATTTCCGGCAACAGCCACCCAGATCCAGCATGCGCTTGGCATGAGCCATGGCGTCGCCTTTGATTTGCAGGCGGTGTGCTCCGGATTTGTTTTCGCGGTGGCAACCGCCGATAAATTCATCACCTCGGGCTCGCACCATCGCGCTCTGGTGATCGGTGCGGAAACCTTCTCGCGCCTGCTCGATTGGGAAGACCGCACCACTTGCGTGCTGTTTGGTGATGGCGCGGGCGCAATGGTGCTGGAAGCGGGCGAGGGCGAGGGCACCAGCGCGGATCGCGGCGTGCTGACTACGCACCTGCGCTCGGACGGTGCGCACCGCGCCAAGCTCTATGTCGATGGCGGGCCATCAACCACCGGCACCACCGGCCATCTGCGCATGCAAGGCCGCGACGTCTATCGGTTCGCTGTCGGCATGGTCACCGATGTCATGCGTGACGCCTTCGAGGCGACCGGCACCACAGTCGAAGACATGAAATGGTTCGTGCCGCATCAGGCCAACCGCCGCATCATTGAGTCTTCGGCCGAAAAAATGGGGATCGCGCCGGAGAAGGTTGTTGTCACTGTGGACAGGCATGGCAATACATCCGCTGCGTCGATTCCGCTGGCGCTCTGTGTCGCGGTTGCTGATGGCCGCATCAAGGAGGGCGATCTGGTGATGATCGAGGCCATTGGCGGCGGCTTTGCCTGGGGCGCAGCGCTGATTCGCTGGTGAGGGCAGGGCGTCGGCCCGGATTTTGGCCTTGCATGACCTTTTGACCTTGCATGACCCGGCGCGCTCGGCTATCAGCCTGAGGGCGTTCACAATCCAGGATGGGCCGTTAGGGTGCCCGTCATTGGGGGATAGTTCAACGGTAGAACTGCGGACTCTGACTCCGTCAATCTTGGTTCGAATCCAGGTCCCCCAGCCAAACCTCGTGGACGATGCGGTTTTGGGCCGCGATCCCTAAGGGGATGCTTCGCCGGGCCGAACGGGACACTGCCCCAGGTCAAATTCACCGCATTGTATCAAGCTTTAACGTCGACACGATGCGGGCTCCCGCTTCAGGGCTTGTTCACAGTGCCGTTCGGTGCCTGTCAAAACACCAGAAAGATGCATTTTTTAGCTTTATCTCTTTTAGACCGCGGACCTGCTTCGCTACTTATTCACAAACATCACAATTCGACTACATTTTCGCCCCGTATAAATTCACGTCCGAGCCAAGGCCCGATCAAACTCTGCGCGCGGGCTACCTGTGATTTTATCCAGACCTCATAATAATCGGCCGGACCGTCCGATTGACGCGATCGCAAATATGCAATGATCTGCTGTTCGACATCGGACCAGTTCAATTGCTCCCTAACGCAGCACTGCAAATATTCGGCCGACCGTACAGCGTCCGCTTGATGCCGGGCGAAATCGGCCCTGTCGCCGCCGAATCAGCCGCCGACTAAATCTCGGCATTTATTTATCATTGTTGCTCCATATGTATTTGATATAATTTGTTATCACATACGAATAATTGTGGCCAAGCCTAACCATTCAGCTTTCGCTCCAGAAGGCGTTTCGTCCACATCTCAATTCCCTCGGAGGGAAAGCTATGACCGTCGAACGTCAGAAAAAGTCCTTGCGTAGCTTCCCGCACATAAGGCGCGATGGCCGATAACGGTGTACCCGCCGGCACTTCAA
>DAICZI010000227.1 GCA_027311205.1 Beijerinckiaceae bacterium
GAGCTGGATGCCTTTGAGAACATACTGCTTACGAAGCTGGTGGCGCTGCGGAAGACTCGAGCGGCGGAGGCAAAAGAGTTTGGCAAGGCGGACTTGCGGCTGGAGGCGAAGCTGCCAGCCTCCCCGAGCACCGGCGCCAAGGCCCCCGCGCCGCCCGAACTTGCGGCTCCCACGCCAGCCGCAGCGCCTGCGGCGTGCCTTGAGGCGACAGTTGCGTCACCTGCGCCAAGCCCGCCCCGGCCCGAAGTTGCACCGGCGGCACCGACGCTGCTGCGGGTTCAGCCACCCCAGCGCGGTTTGAGCCTCGCGATGATCGAGGCTATGCCCGCGCTTGAAAAGCTCGCGTTATTTGCGTGAGGCGCTCATGGAAGCAGCTCTTGCACCCGAAACGGCCCTGGCATGGGCCAGAAACGCATCAGTCGCGGCCTCCCAGGTGAATTGCGCGCCGCGTGCCTGGGCCGTGGCGCGGTCAATCTGGAGGGCCGCCAGCGCCGCGACCCGCAAATCTTCATGCATCACCCCTGCCCCGCTTTGGCCAATGACATCGCGCGGGCCATCGACTGGATAGGCGGCGACTGGCAGGCCGCAAGCCAGCGCCTCAGCCATGACCAGACCGAACGTGTCGGTGCGGCTTGGAAACACAAGCACATCGGCGCTGTTGTAGATCTGTGCCAGGCCTTCCGATGATTGCCGCCCGAAGAAATGCGCGGCTGGAAATCGCGCCCGCAGGGCTTCCAGCGCCGGGCCATCGCCCGCCACGAGTTTTGAACCGGGCAAATCCAGTTCCAGAAATTTCTCGATGTTCTTTTCAACAGCAACCCGCCCCGCATAGAGAAAATGGGGCCGCGGCAAGTCGGAAGCGATCATCGGGCTGGGTTGAAACACGCCATGATCGACCCCGAGCGGCGCCAGCATCAGCCGCTGGAACCCGCGCGCCGCAAGATCATCCCGCAGGGAAGCGGTGGCGACAAGGATGCCGCCCCCGGCATTATGAAACCAGCGCAGCGCGGCATAAGTCGCAGCTTTGGGCACTGGCAGGCGCGCAGCGACATAGTCGGGATAGCGGGTGTGGAAACTGGTGGTGAAGGGCCGGCCCTGGCGCAGGCAGAGACGGCGCGCCGCAAGGCCCAGAGTGCCTTCCGTGGCAATATGGATATGGTCGGCTTTGGCGTCTTCGATCGGGCGCGCCAGCATGTTGGGTGTTACCAGCGCGAGCCTGATTTCGTGATAGCTTGGCAAGGGCACGCTGCTGAACCTGTCAGGGGTGATGAAGGTCATTTCATCACCGCGCTGCGTCATCACTTGGCGCAACGCACTATAGACCCGAACAACGCCGTTAATTTGTGGATGCCAAGCGTCCGAGATCGTCAAAACGCGCATCGTGTCCGTTGTCCCAAGCAACTGCCTGCCGCGGTAGATGCCGCGCTGCGAGCGGTTTAGAGCAAGGCGGGCGCAGCGTCCATATGTTCCGCGACGGTCACGCGCGCGGGCATGTGCCAATGTATGACTTCGAGCCGCCCATCAAAATGCTCTGCCACCAACGTGCAGGATTCAACGAAATCCCCGGTATTGACATAAGTAACGCCGTCGAGGTCGCGGATTGTGGCGTGGTGAATATGCCCACATATGACGCCATTCAGCCCCTGACGCCGTGCCTCATAGGCTAAAGTCTCCTCGAAGGCCCCGATAAAATTGACTGCCGTCTTGACCTTGAATTTCGCCCAGGCCGACAGTGACCAATATGGCAAGCCAAGCCAGCGGCGGAGACGGCCAAGCTGCGTATTCAGCGCCAGGACAAAATCATAGGCCCAATCACCGATCCGGGCCAGCCACGGGGCATGGCGCACCACCACATCGAACTGGTCGCCATGAATGACCAGAAAGCGGCGACCATCGGCGCAGCCATGCACGGCACGATCCATGATTTCGACGCCGCCGAAATTCATGTCCACGTAATCACGCAGGAACTCGTCATGATTGCCGGGAATGTAGATCATGCGGGTGCCCTTGCGGACATGGCTCAACAATTTCTGCACCACATCATTATGCGCCTGCGGCCAATACCAGCCGGCTTTCAGCCGCCAGCCATCGACGATATCGCCGACCAGATAAATGGTTTCGGCCTGATGCCACCGAAGGCACTCCAGCAAGGCTTCGGCCTGCGCGCCCTTTGTCCCCAGGTGCACATCGGAAATAAAGAGCGTACGCCAGCGGCGTTGGTAGGTTAACTGATCCATGAAACCTCCTGATCCAAGCCGGTCTGCTGAGTTGAGGCGTCATCCGGGGCAAAACTCGCCAGGCCCGCCAAGGGTTCCCGTCCGGCCGATCCAGATTTGAGCCGACCGTTGCCGAATTTGGGCACAGTGCGAATTTCGCTCCTGTGCGAACCTGTCCCCCGATGCCCCCATGCCCATGATTTGACAGGGACTGTTTGGTTGATTCCTGTGGCATCTGAATGACAGTCACCTGTCAGATGCATGACTGTCATGCGCCACACTGGACGCCCGTGCCTTGCGATTGCCGCAGGGGCTCTTCAAGAGAATGACGGAGAGGATTTTTCCAAATTGAGCAATGTGAGCCTGGCCGGAGCGCAAAAGGCCGTCGTCATGAAGTCCGGCCTGGCGCGCGGTCTCATCCAGAAACTCGCCGCGACGCTGGCTTTCACGCTGATGTCGGTGATGGCGAAATTTGCCAATGGCGGCTACAGCCTTGGTGAGGTGACGCTGTTTCGCGCCGGCTTTGCGCTGATCGTGATTATGTTGTGGATGGCCATTCGGGGCGATTTTCCGCGGGTGCTGGCCACCAGGCGTTGGGGCGGCCATTTGCTGCGGAGCACCATCGGTTCCTGCGGCATGTTTTTTGGTTTCGGGGCGCTGCGGCTGTTGTCGCTGCCTTCCGCAACCGCGTTCTCGTTTGCCACCCCGCTGCTGACCGTGGCGCTCGCTGCGTTGATCCTGAAGGAACGGGTGCGGATTTACCGCTGGGCGGCAGTGGTTCTGGGCTTGCTGGGTGTGCTGGTCATGACCGGCGTCCTCCATGCGGGGGTCGGCGCGTCTGCCACCTCGACGCCGCTGCTGGGGGCGGTCATCGCCCTGTCTGGCGCGACCTGCGCGGCGGGTGCCGCCATCCAGACGCGGCGGCTGTTGCGCACCGAAAACACATCGACGATCATATTTTATTTCATGACCCTGGCCACCTTCGCCTCAGCCGCGCTGTTGCTGGCGGGCCACGTCTGGCCGGCCTCCCTGCCCGGCGCCGTGCAGATGCACAGCCAGACCTTTCTCATGCCCTCGCTGCATGACGGTGTGGTGCTGGCGATGATTGGCGTCTTTGGCGGCTTTGGTCAAATCCTCGTGACCGAGAGTTTCCGGCATGCCGATGCCTCGATTCTCGCGCCATTCGATTATGCCTCGATGCTCTGGGCGCTGGTGCTTGGCTACGCCTTGTTCGGCGAAATCGCCACGCCGGAAATTTTGCAGGGCGCGGCCATTGTGGTTGCCGCCGGGCTCTTTGTGATCTGGCGCGAGCGTCGCCTCGGTCTGTCCCGCGCCCTGGAAACCACGACGACGACCAACACTTGACAGCGTTCGTCAAAAAGAACGATATTCGCGGCTCTTTCGCCTGAAACAGAACGGACGAACCGGACATGGGTGTTGAAGGCCGCGACCGCGCCAAGGTTCTGGAAGCTGGCGCCCTGGCGCTCTCGGGCCAGCTCGGGCGGACAATTTTGCGCCTGCGCAAGGGCCTGGGCTACTCACTCGCTGAACTTTCTGAACAATCCGGCGTCGCCAAATCAATCATCAGCCAGATCGAGCGCAACGAAACCAACCCGACGCTGGCGACCATCTGGCGGCTGGCCCAGGCCTTCGATATGCCGATCGAAAAAGTGCTGCAATCAGCCGAAGACGAAGCTTTTGTCGAACATTCCACGAAGGGCGATACGCCGATTCTGGTGTCGGATGATGGCAAATGCCATCTGGCGATCACCGGCTGGATCAAGACGGTCGAATGGCTGCAATGG
>DAICZI010000228.1 GCA_027311205.1 Beijerinckiaceae bacterium
GATTTCGTTTCAGGTCACCAGCAAAATCGACAGCCGCACCATCCTGGGCGAGCAGGGGGCCGAACAGCTCCTGGGCCAGGGCGACATGCTCTACATGGCCGGTGGCGGACGCATTTCGCGCGTCCATGGCCCGTTTGTCAGCGATAGCGAGGTCGAGAAAATCGTTGCTCATCTCAAGACGCAAGGTCAGCCGGAATATCTCGAATCGATTACCAGCGACGAGGAAGACGCCGAAGCCGCGGCGGAAGCCAGCGCCGCCAACATCTCGCCTGGCAGCATGGACGATGATGAATCGGGCGATTTTTACGAACGCGCCGTGAAAGTCGTGCTGCGTGACCGCAAATGCTCGACCAGCTACATCCAGCGTCGGCTCTCGGTGGGCTACAACAAGGCCGCGTCCCTTGTGGAGCGGATGGAAAAGGAGGGCGTGGTCAGCGCGCCCAGCCATTCCGGCAAACGCGAGGTGCTGTTGGGCGAGGCTCATGACAGCCGCCTCGCGGAGGTTGATGATGATTGAGCGATGGACCCATCGGCCTGCCCCAGAATTGCCGCGTGTCTGTGTCAGTGCGTTCACGTCATCACTAGCGGAGCATAGACAGCCATGACCGGTTCGGCTCGGATCAAATACGCGGCGGCAGGCTTCATGGCTGGTGCCGTTTGGCTGGTTGGGGCGCTTGTCGCCCAGGCAGCCACCGCGCCGCTGCAGCTTGTGCAGCCCGGCCAGAACAAGGGCGCGGCCCCAGCGCCCATCACCTCGCCAGTCGCCATCGACAAGGCCGATGTCCTGCGCCAGGCCGATGCGTATCTCAACAGGATGCGGGCATTTTCGGCGAATTTCGTCCAGACCGCCGCCAACGGCTACCAGACCCATGGCGTGCTGTATGTCGAGCGACCGGGCAAAATGCATTTCGAATATGCCCCGCCCACGCAGATCGAGGTCTTGGCTGATGGCACTTCTGTGGCGGTGCGCAACAAGAAACTGAACACGCAGGACATGTATTTCATCGCCCAGACGCCGCTGAAATTCCTGTTGAAAAACCACATTGTTCTGGCCCGCGATACCCATGTCATAAATGTACGCCGGGATGGTGCCAACACCGTCATCTACATTGTCGACAAAGCGACGTTTGGCGGAACGTCACACCTGCAACTGGTGTTTGACACCGCGACCTTCACCCTCCGGCAATGGCGGATCGTCGATCCTCAGGGTTACGTCACCACAGTAGCGCTCTCAAACATCGACGAACATCCCAAGCTTGACCCGGCACTGTTTGTAATCCCGACACCGGTGCGCAACTAGGGTGCGAGGGTCTGTTAAGATTTTCTTCATCACATCCGCGTGAACCTCTTGATGTCTGGTTACCCGAGGCCCACTTTGAAGGAACAAGCGTAGTCAGGTAGGTGCCTTCGGGCGGCCTGGCCACTTGCCTGCCGTTCACCCCTCGCGGCAGTGCGCCTTAATGTGGCGCGCGACGCCCGGTCTCACTCCCCCCCGAGGCCGGGCGTCTGCATGTCGGCATCGTTGCGGACGCTGGGTCAGATCCTTGATGATTTTTACCGATGGTGGATCAGGGCAAGCTTGATAGCTTCACTTCAATCCGGCGCTTTTCCTTGACCGACAGTGCTGCCGCGTCCGCTAGCAGGCCAGCCTTCAGCCCGTCGTGGCCTGAAGGCGACATGGGCGTGCCCTTCTTGACGCCCTTGATGAAGGCGGCGATTTCGGCGCGGTAGGCTGCGTCATAGCGCTCCAGGAAGAAGTTTTGCACCGGATCGGCGACGATGCCCTTGGCACCAGCAAATTCGACTGTAGTTTCAAGGACATTGCCAGCCCGCAGCATGCCCTTTGCTCCATGCACTTCCATGCGCTGGTCGTAGCCATAGGTGGCGCGGCGCGAATTGGAAATCTGGCAGATCTTCCCTGATTTGGTTTCGAGAATGACCGCGGCGGTATCGACATCGCCCGCCGCACCGATGGCGGGATCCACCACCGAGGAGCCAGACGCCATCACCGCAATCGGTTCCTCGCCGAGCAGAAACCGCGCCATGTCAAAATCATGGATCATCATATCGCGAAACAGGCCGCCGGAACGCTCAATATAGGAAACCGGCGGTGGCGTGGGATCGCGCGAAATGATCGAAATCAGTTCGACTGCGCCCGCAACGCCGTCGTGAATGCGCTGTTGCAGCGCGGCAAAATTCGGATCAAACCGGCGGTTGAAGCCGATCATCAGCGGCACGCCCGCCTTGTCCACAATTTTCAGGCAGGCCCTGATGCGGGCCACGTCGAGATCGACAGGCTTTTCGCAGAAAATTGCCTTGCCAGCCTGTGCGGCGCGGATGATGAGGTCGGCGTGCATGTCGGTGGGGGCGCAAATCGCGACCGCATCAATGCCCTTGTCGGCGAGAATCTCGTCAATGGTAGCGACCTTTGCGCCCGTGGCTTTGGCGAGCGCGCCCGCCGCCTTGGCGTCAGCATCGGCCACCGCCACCATTCTGGCATCATCGCGCGCCGCGATATTGCCGCCATGAATTTTGCCGATCCGCCCGGCACCGATCATTCCGAATCGCAATGTCACCTGTCTTCTCCCTGGTTGGCGTCGGCCAAAGCCTTATTCGAATCCGTCGCGCCATAAAAGAATATATATTCTGAATTGACGCAAGAGTGGAATTTATGTTTCATATTGGCGACGGGTGACTCGGCTTGGGCCGGGCATCGTGCCTAAAATCGCGCGGTTCATTCATGCAGCCCACACTCGACGTTATAACCATTGGCCGCTCCTCGGTCGATCTTTACGGCCAGCAGATCGGCGGGCGGCTTGAAGACATGGGCAGTTTTTCCAAGGCTGTCGGCGGCTGCCCGGCCAACATCGCCATTGGCGCGGCGCGGCTCGGGCTCAAAAGCGGCCTGATCACGCGGGTCGGCGATGAGCACATGGGCCGCTTCATCCGCGAGCAGTTGCAGCGTGAAGGTGTTGATGTTGCAGGTGTTCACACCGATCCCTCGCGCTTGACCGCGCTGGTGCTTCTGGGCGTGCGCGACGAGCATTCGTTCCCGCTGATCTTTTACCGCGACAATTGTGCCGATAGCGCTCTGGATGAGACCGACATTGATCCGGCCCATGTAGCCAGCGCCGCCGCCATTGTCGTCACCGGCACGCATTTTGCCCGCGACAATACCGCCGCAGCGCAATATCGCGCCATCGAGATTGCCAGGGAGGCGGGGCGAAAAGTCTGTTTTGACATTGATTACCGCCCGAATCTCTGGGGCCTTGCTGGCCACGGCGCGGGCGAGGAGCGCTATCGGCGTTCGGGCGCAGTCAGTGCGCTGCTGCAAAAAGTGCTGCCTCTTTGCGATCTCATTGTTGGCACCGAGGAAGAAATGATGATTGCCGGCGGCGCTGAAGACGCGCTTGGCGCGCTGCGGGCGGTGCGGGCTTTGAGCGCCGCAACTTTGGTGCTGAAGCGCGGGCCAATGGGCTGCGCGGTCTTTCCCGGCCCGATTCCCGCCACGCTGGACGAGGGTATTCGCGGCCCCGGTTTTCCGGTCGAAGTGTTCAATGTGCTCGGCGCAGGCGATGCCTTTATGGCGGGCTTCCTGCGCGGCTATTTGCGGGGCGAAACCTATGAGCGCTGCTGTGCCTTTGCCAATGCAGGCGGGGCCTTTGCCGTATCGCGGCTGCTCTGCTCGGTCGAATATGCGACCTTTGCCGAGATGCAGCATTTCCTCAAGACCGGTGTGACCCTCAAGGCGTTGCGCAAGGATGGCGCGCTGAACCATTTGCATTGGGCGACGACCCGCGATTTGTTTGGCGGGGTGCATGGCGCCGCGGGCGTGATGGCGCTGGCCATCGACCACCGCGCGCAACTGGAGAAAATCGCCGACGACGCCGGGGTGCCGCGCGAAAAGATAAATGATTTCAAATTGCTGGCGGTTGATGCGGCGCTGCAGGTCGCCGATGGCAGGCGGGGCTTTGGCATGTTGCTCGATGGCACTTATGGCCGTGAAGCGCTGTTT
>DAICZI010000229.1 GCA_027311205.1 Beijerinckiaceae bacterium
GCGCTATCTCGTTTTCATGGTGCGGGAAAATGAGATCGACGGCGCCGCTGTGGATATCTATCGTCTCGCCCAGGTACTTCAATGCCATCGCCGAGCATTCGATATGCCAGCCTGGCCGCCCCCGGCCCCAGGGCGACTCCCAGCCGGGCTCATCGTCGGCGGCCGGTTTCCAGAGCACAAAATCCATATCGTTCTTTTTATAGGGCGCGACCTCGACCCGCGCCCCGGCGATCATCTCGTCCAGCGGTCGGCGCGACAGCGCGCCATAATCAGGCATGGAAGGCACCGAAAACAGCACATGGCCCGCCGCCGCGTAGGCATGGCCCCGCGCCACCAGCCGCTCGATCAGCGCCACCATCGCGCCAATATGCTCGGTGGCACGCGGCTCGACATCAGGCGGCAAGCAGCCCAAAGCCGCGACATCCTTGTGAAACTGCGCCGCCGTCGCCTCGGTGAGTTCGCGGATCGAAATGCCCCGCTCACGCGCCCGGGCGTTGATCTTGTCATCAACATCGGTGATGTTGCGCACATAGCGCACGTGCCTGGTGCCATAAACATGGCGCAGCAGCCGGTAGAGCACATCAAACACAATCACCGGACGGGCATTGCCGATATGCGCCTGGTCATAGACCGTCGGCCCGCAGACATAGAGGCGAACCATGCGGTCATCGATGGGCAGGAATGCATTTTTGCTGCGACTGAGAGTATTGTAGAATCGAAGTTGCATCTATGCCTCTCGCCAGCCGCGGTTGCGACGTCACCATTTGACCGGCGTCGCGCGGGCCGCATTTTGATTTGCTACAGGATCGTTATTTTCGATCGCTTAACATGTTTTTCATCAGGTTTCGCCATGATCGCTAACTTATTGCCAACTATGAACAGTGTGCGTGCCGTTATGAATGTTTCCGTCAGCCTCATGCGTTTAATGCGACTTTCCGTACCGTTTTTAGCGAGCTTTGCAGCCTTGGCGCTGTTGCGTCCCCCGGTTCAGGCGGCGGCGCTTGCCCATCCTGCCGTCCCGGCAGCCCGCACAATTGCCTATCTGTTGCCCATCGATGAAGGTTACGGCCTGAGCGATTGTCTGGCGCGCGGCGGAAGCTGCGCCTTCCGTGTCGCCAATGCCTGGTGCAAGGCCCATGGCAGGGGCGCTGCGCTCAGTGTCGGCAAAATCGGCGATGTCACTGGCGCGATCAGCCGCAAACGATTGACGCCGCGTCAGATCAGCGCCAACACCCGCCACGCCGTCGTGGTAACCTGCCGCATCTAGGCCACTGATGACACTGCTTCACCCCAGCAAATCCACCAGGGGCTGAATTAGCGGTGCATCGGCGGGCGGCATGGGATAATCCCATATCTTGCGCGCCATCACCCATTTCAGCGTCTGGCTTTCGCGCGGGGTGACAAACCCCTCCCAGCGACGGCAGACGTAGAGCGGCATCAGCAGGTGAAAGTCCTCATAGCGGTGGCTGGCGAAGGTGAGCGGCGCAAGGCAGGCGGGCTTCACCACAATCCCTAGTTCCTCCTCGAGTTCGCGCACCAGTGCAGCTTCGGGCGTCTCGCCCTGTTCCGGCTTGCCGCCGGGAAACTCCCACAGCCCGGCCAGCGCCTTGCCCGCCGGGCGCTGGGCAATCAGCACGCGATTATCCGCATCAACCAGCGCCGCGGCGACTACCAGCATCTGCCTCATGTGCCCGACACGATAACGGACACCGGCGCATCCTCATGGCCGTTGAGCCGGACGGTGTCATAAATCGCCCCGCCACGGTCGCCGCCGCCGTCATGGGCCTTCCACAAGACCTGGGTCGCTACATAATACCGGCCGGGCGGCACATTGTTGAAAGTGAACTTGCCATTGGGCAGCGTCTTGGTGGTCCGCATATATCTTCCATAGCGCGGATCAATCGTGACGCCTTTGGGGTAATTCTGCACGGCCACGAACTTGGTGCCATTGTAAAGTTCATTAAAGCGCACTTTGGCGTAATCGCTGGCCGGAATCAGGCGCACGGTCTCGCCACCCTCGCGATGCGCTCTGCCGTGATCATCAGTGATAAAAGCAATTCCTTTGATCGTGCCATCGCCATGCTGGTTGATAAAAGCCGCCTGGCGAGGATCAAACGAAGCCTGGATATGGGGCACCGGCTGCGATACTGTTTGGCAAGCCGCCAGGCTCAATCCCAAAAATCCCAATAATAAGAAATGTTTCATTAAAATCTCCAATCACGAACGGTAATCGCCGTTAATCGCAACATATTCCTTGGTGAGGTCACATGTCCAGACCGTTGCTTGCCCACGCCCCAGGCCCAAATCTACACCAATGCTGATTTCAGGAGCTTTCATGGCCTGCGACACTTGCGCTTCATCATAGGCTGGGTCGCGCTGGCCCTGATGGGCAACGCGGATGCCGCAAAAGCTGATGGACAGTCTGTCACGATCCGCCGATTCGCCAGCCTTGCCGACCGCCATGACCACACGGCCCCAATTGGCATCCTCGCCAGCAACGGCGGTTTTCACCAGCGGCGAATTGGCAATCGACAGGGCAATGCGCTTGGCGGCAGCGGCGCTGGTCGCACCCGAGACGCTGATCGCGATGAATTTGCGCGCGCCCTCGCCATCGCGCACCACCTGATGCGCCAGGCTTTGCAGCACGTTTTGCAACGCACGACGGAAAGGCCGCAGTCTGGCATCGCTGGCATCGGTCACGGGGACCGCGCCGCGCTGTCTCGCGGCCCCTGTGGCAAACAGCATCAGCGTGTCAGAGGTGGAGGTGTCGCTATCCACCGTGATGGCGTTGAAAGTGCCTTTCACGCCCCGGCTCAGCAGGGCCTGCAGCACCGGGGCCGCGATGGGCGCATCTGTAAACACATAGCTCAGCATCGTCGCCATATCAGGGGCAATCATCCCGGCGCCCTTGGCTATGCCGGAGATTGTTACCTCCACGCCGCCAAAATTGGCGCTGGCGGTGGCAAGTTTGGGATAGGTGTCGGTGGTCATGATGGCTTGCGCCGCTGCATTGATGCCATCCGGCGTAGCACTCGCCGCCAACCCCTCCAGAACACCACTGAATTTTTCGGCGGGCAAAGGCTCGCCAATGACGCCGGTTGAGGCGAGGAACACCTGGTTCAGCGGCACGCCCGCAGCCTTCGCCGCAAGCCGTGCAGAGAAAGCGGCCGCCTCCGCGCCATTTTTGCCGGTAAAGGCATTGGCATTGCCGGAATTCACCAGCAGCGCCCGCGCCGTGCCGCCCGATAGATGGGCGCGGCACCAGTCCACCGGGGCGGATGGACATTTCGAGCGGGTGAAGACTCCGGCGACGGTGGTGCCTTCATCCATCAACGCCAGCATCACATCGGTGCGGCCCTGATAGCGGATCCCCGCCGCCCCGGTGGCAAAGCGCACGCCCCCGATGCCGGGAAGAACGGCAATTTGAGCAGGGGCAAGCGGGGAGCGGGGCGAGCTTTTGGCCATGGCGACAACCTTTGTGTGAGAGGTGGCATGGCTACCGCTTTGCGTGCGGATTGCGGCGGCGTCAAGCGGTTGCAAGCGCCTTCCCGCAAGCAAATCATGGCAGCCAATCGCGCCCACAAAATTGAAGTGGACACCAGCACGTTAATCCACTTTCGACGGCACTCTTGACATTGCACTAATCAAGCTGTTGATATTGCCTGAATTTTGACAATATGTCGCGGTTTGTTCGACTAATATAAAAATCGCCCATGGCTCCAGGAGACAGGAATGACTTTGAGGTTACATCCAAGGCATGTGTCTTTTGGCTTGATGGTCGGCGGAGTCATTCTGGCCTGCTTGGCAGGGGCGCCGGTGCACGCGGCCTCCGGCAGCAACCCTGGCGCTCTGGCCGCAGCTGCCCCGGCTTCACCGGCTCTGCCTGATCCATCTGCCGCCGCAGTTCCTGCGAAAACTGTGGCGGCCAAGCGGCCTCATCACTTCCGGCACCACATCCGCCATTATCGCCGCCATCATGTCAGCCACGCGGTTGCCGACAAGAAATT
>DAICZI010000022.1:0-1954 GCA_027311205.1 Beijerinckiaceae bacterium
GTCGTGGGCCGTCCGCGGGAGAAGGCGAGGGCGCGGATATATTGCTGCAGCAGGAAGCCGGGAATGAACAGGCCGGCCGCGGGCGTCCCCAAGGCGCTGCCCGACCGCAGCAGGCCGACCCCGCCCGCCAGCGCGCGCGTCGTGAACAAAGGCAGCGGGAGGCTTGACACCGGCAGGGGATGTTTGATGATAGTTACCAAGAATAACAGTCTGTCGATGCAGCGAAACTTCAAGGGAGAGACCATGATGAAAAAGCTTCTCGCCGCCACCGCCGTTGCGCTTGGCACCGCCGCCGTCATGGCCGCTGGCGTCGCGTCGGCCTTCGCCGATGCCAGGCCGGTGTTGACGGTGGGCACCGCCTTCGCGCCGCTCGGCCTTGATCCCTCGATCAGCGGCAATGGCCGGGCTGGCACCATGCTGATGCCCGCCTATGAACCGCTGGTGCGGGTAAGGCCTGATGGCAGCATCGTCCCGGCTTTGGCGATCAAATGGGATGTTTCTCCCGATTTCAAATCCGTTACCTTCACGCTGCGTGACAATGCCAGATTCAGCGATGGTACGCCCGTCACTGCCGATGCCGTGAAAAACTCGATCACTTACTGGGTGCACAAGAAGGGGCCGTTCTCGGTCAATCTTGCCAGCCTGACTTCGATTGATGTCATCAGCCCGACGCAGGTGAAGCTGAATTTTTCGGAGGGCAATCCGGATGTCCTCTATAATTTAAACACCTATTGGCTGGCAGGTGACATCATCGGCCCGGCGGCTCTGAAGGATATCAACAGCCTGCGCAGCACCACCGATGGCGCAGGGGCCTATGTGCTCGACCCGGCGCAGACTGTGAGCGGCAAGACTTATACTTATTTGCCGAACAAATATTATTACGATCAGGCGGCGATCCGCTTCAGCAAAATCATTATCGACGTCATTCCCGATGCCAACGCCGCCATCGCCGCATGAAGGCAGGGCAGGTGCAATTTCTGGTCAGTGACGCGCTCACCGCCAATGCCAACCATGCCGGCCTGCCGAAAAACCTGCGCATCATTGCCGATCCGGTGCAATGGGTTGGCCTGTTCCTGCTGGATCGGGATGGCGTGATCAACCCGGCGCTGAAGCATATCCGGGTGCGCCAGGCGCTGAATTATGGCATCGACCGCAAACTGGTCAGCAAGGCGCTGCTGGGTGCCTATGCGCTGCCCTCCGACCAGATCCAGGGCAAGGGCTTCATGGGCCATGATGATGCGCTGGAAGCGCGCTATCCCTATGATCCGGCCAAGGCCAAGGCGCTGCTCAAGGCGGCGGGTTATCCTGATGGTATGCCGCTGACGATTTCCTATTCGCATGACACGTTCAACGCAACGCTGGCTCAGGCTTTTGCCGGGCAATATCAAAAGATCGGTATCAAGACGACGATTGACGAGAAGCAGAATTTTGGTGCGTTGATCGGCCCGCTGATCCAGAAAAAACTGTCGGCGATCATCTTCACGTCAAATTCCGATTCGCCCAATATTGCCAAATTCCAGACGCTGATGCCCAATGGCAGCCTCAACCCGTTCCATTCCACTGACCCGGCACTGGAAAAGCTGCTGGCGGTGGCGTCCGCGTTGCCCTCGGACAAAGCCGCCTCGGCGTGGCAGAAGGTTTATGCCCGCGTTGTCGAGCTTGGCTGGTTTGTGCCGCTGGCGGCGACTGATGTAGTGTATTTTGCTTCCGACAAAATCATTGCTCACAAGCCTCGCCATGAGGTTGTGATCGACCTGATGGACATCAAGCCCGCGAAATAATGTAAAACACTCAATGTTGATTGCTCAAGGAGCTGGTGCCATGCTTGATCCGCAGATTGCCGAGATGGAGGCGCGCGCCAAGGCGGCGGGCGTCAAGGACATGTATGACACCGACTCCGGCCCTGAGGCGCGGGCCCGCGCCAACTATCTGCGCGCCAACTTCTATCCCAAAC
>DAICZI010000022.1:1964-5360 GCA_027311205.1 Beijerinckiaceae bacterium
GTACGGTGGTCTCCGCCCGGCTGACGCTGAACGAGGGTACCTGGAACGTTTGGTTCGCTGCGGGGATCACCACCGAGCTTTGCGACGGCCCGCGCGGCGCGATGGAATTGCGCGTCGTGCGGCCCTTGCATGGGCGTGGTTCGGCCACCGTGGTTTATTTCCACGGCGGGGGGTGGATTGTCGGTGATCTTGAATCGCATGGCGCCCACGCGGCCCGCATTGCCGATGAGGCGGATGCGACGGTGATCAATGTCGGCTACCGCCTCGCGCCCGAAGAGCCGTTTCCGGCAGGCGTCGAGGATGCGCTGGCCGCCACCCGGCACGCGTGGAAAAACATTGCGCACTATGGCGGCGACAAGGGCAAATTCGCGGTGGCTGGCGATAGCGCCGGTGGCAATCTTGCCGCTGTGGCCGCGATCATGTGCCGCGACGAAGGTATTCCACTCAAAGCGCAATTGCTGCTCTATCCGGCGACCAACCTTGCCGGGCGCAGCGAAGACCGGGTGCACAAGCATTATTTTGGCGGGCGCGCTGCGGAAAATTCCGGAAGCTGGAAAGCCTCGCCGGCGCTGGCACCGAGTCTGGCCGGCCTGGCCCCGGCAATTCTGGGCTTTGGCAAATATGACTTCCTTTACAAGGACAACGAAGCCTTTGCCGCCAAACTGCGCGCCGCAGGCAATGATCTGACCTGTCGCGAATTCCCCGATCTCAACCACGGCTTCTTCAGCTTCACGCGGGTGTCGGAAGCCTCGCTCAAAGCGGCGCACTTGCTCTGCGCTGATTTGAAAGCGCGGTTGCATCACCCTGGGACGCCGGCACCCTGAGCAATCCATCTCGAGGGTTGAAAACCGAAACTCTATGGGGCGCATCGGTTCCCCAGGGTACCATGCCATCGTTATCAGCGACCTTCATTCCTCTCACCTCGCTGCGGGCCATGGTTCTGCCTGAGGGGTCGGTATCCTCACGCATGACTTCGCGGGGCCTCCTGCGCGAAGTGGTTCAAGGGTCGCCTTGCGGCGTCGCCGATGAGTTTTGGCGGACGCGCGCCACAAGCACAAACAATTGCGCGCAATGCAATGTGTTAAGGATCTCGGTTGCTGGTATTGCTTGTTTTATTGGCGTCATAAATGGAATACGTGTTCCAAATAGCAGCCAATTGTCACACAATTTATACTAAAGACATCTTGGAGCTTCGTCGTATAAGCCCGTAAACCTTGCCACCAGGTTTCGTTGCATAAGGAACCGCCGCCATCACACGACGATGGTATCGTTGAAACGTAACAGACAACTATTTGGGGACGTCATGGCAGCGACAGGCATAGTCAACTCAGCATTCACGCTCAGCGCGCAGGGTATCGTTGCCGAAGGCGCGGTCGCTTATAATTTTGAGCCACCGGCGCTTTATGAGGAGGCGCTGAAGCGCGGCGAGGCGGTGCTGGCGGCGGGCGGGCCGCTGATGGCGGACACTGGCAGCTTTACCGGGCGCTCGCCCAAAGACAAATTCATTGTGCGTGATGCCACGACGCAGGATAGCGTGTGGTGGGACAATAATAGCGCGCTGACGCCCGACCAGTTCGATGTGCTGCATGCCGAATTCCTGGAGCATGCCCGCCAGAAGGATCTGTTTGTGCAGGATCTTTTTGGCGGTGCGGATCCGGCATCGCGGGTCAAGGCGCGGGTGATTACCGAGCTCGCCTGGCATTCCCTGTTCATCCGCAACATGCTGATCCGCCCGCAGCGTGAGCAACTGGACAGCTTTTTGGCTGACATGATCATCATTGACCTGCCGTCCTTCAAGGCTGATCCGGCGCGCCACGGCACCCGCACCGATACCATAATTGCCTGTGATTTCACCCGGCGCATCGTGCTGATTGGCGGCACGGCCTATGCCGGCGAAATGAAGAAGGCCGTGTTCACGTACCTCAACTTCGTGCTGCCGGCCAAGGGCATCATGCCGATGCATTGCTCGGCCAATGTCGGCGGGGCGAATGATGCGGCGGTGTTTTTCGGGCTTTCGGGTACGGGCAAGACCACGCTTTCGGCTGATCCGCACCGTACCTTGATTGGTGATGACGAGCATGGCTGGTCAAAGGATGGTATTTTCAATTTTGAGGGTGGCTGCTATGCGAAGGTCATACGCCTGTCGCGTGAGGCCGAGCCGGAGATTTTCGCCACCACCGAGCGCTTTGGCTCGGTTCTGGAAAATGTCGTGCTTGATCCGCACACTCGTCGGCCAGATTTTGACAATGCAGCCAAGACCGAAAACACCCGCGTCTGCTACCCGCTGGATTTCATCCCCAACGCCTCGCCAACCGGTCGGGCGAGCCATCCACGCAATATCGTGATGCTGACCTGCGATGCCTTCGGAGTCTTGCCACCTATTGCCAAGCTCGACGGGGCACAGGCGATGTATCACTTTCTCTCCGGCTATACCGCCAAGGTGGCGGGCACCGAGCGCGGCGTGAAAGACCCGGAAGCGACATTTTCAACCTGTTTTGGTGCGCCGTTCATGCCGCGTCATCCGGCGGTTTACGGCAATCTGCTGCGCGATCTGATGGCGCGCCACCATGTCGATTGCTGGCTGGTGAACACCGGATGGACGGGCGGCAAGTTTGGCACCGGGCGGCGCATGCCGATCCGGGTGACCCGGCGGTTGTTGTCGGCGGCACTGGACGGCTCGCTGAGCAAGGCCGGATTTCGCACCGATCCGCACTTCGGCCTGGCCGTGCCGGTTCTGGTGCCGGGCGTCGAGCCGCATTTGCTCAATCCGGTGCAGACCTGGGCCTCAAAGGCCGATTTCGCCGAAACGGCGCGCAGGCTGGTGGAAATGTTCCGGACAAATTTCGCCAAATTCGAACCGCATGTTGATGATGCTGTGCGCGATGCTGCCCCCGGATGGCAGATAGCGGCGGAATAATCGTGGCAGTTTGCGGTTCCGCCAGCGCGCCTTCATTTTTCGAGGTGCGCTGCTGGCTTAATCGTGGCATGAGCCACAAGCATGATGTCCTTGCGAACCCTCGATGATCTTGCCGAAAGCGGCTTGATTGGTCATGACGACGTGGCTGGGCTGGCCGACGTCGCGCGGCGCTATGCCATAGCGCTGACGCCGACCGTGGCCGGTCTGATTGATCGAGGCGCGGCGGACGATCCGCTGGCGCGGCAATTTTTGCCCGATGCGCGCGAATTGGTGCATCTGCCGCAGGAATTGAATGATCCCATTGGCGATGAAACCCATAGCCCGGTGAAGGGCGTGGTGCATCGCCATGCTGACCGCGTGCTTTTGAAACTGCTGCTGACCTGCCCGGTTTACTGCCGCTTTTGTTTCCGCCGCGAGAGCGTCGGGCAAGGTACGGGGGCGCTGAGCGCTGCCGAAACCGATGCCGCGCTGGCCTATAT
>DAICZI010000022.1:5370-11392 GCA_027311205.1 Beijerinckiaceae bacterium
CACCGGCGGCGATCCGCTGATGCTTTCGGCACGGCGGCTTGATGCCATCATGGTGCGGCTGGCCGCCATTCCACATGTCAAAATCATTCGGCTGCACAGCCGCGTTCCGGTGGTTGCTCCTGAGTTGATCACGCCTGCCGTGGTGACAGCGCTGCACCAGGGCGGGGTGGCAACTTATGTTGCGATCCATGCCAATCACCCGCGTGAATTGGGCAATACGGCGCTGGCTGCGCTGGCGGCGCTTGCTGATAGCGGCATCCCACTTATCAGCCAGTCAGTGTTGCTGCGCGGGGTGAATGATGATGTCGCGACCCTGGCGGCGCTGATGCGGAGGTTTGTCGAGGCGCGGGTCAAACCCTATTACCTGCATCATCCTGATCTTGCGCCGGGCACCTCGCATTTTCGCCTGAGCATAGCTGAAGGTCAGGGTTTGATCGCGGCGTTGCGCCAGCAGGTCTCCGGGTTGGCCATGCCGGTCTATGTGCTGGATATTCCGGGTGGTTTTGGCAAAGTGCCGCTGACGCCAAGTGCCGTGCAGCATCATGCCGGGGGCCTCGTTGTCATTGACCCCTCAGGGCGCGTGCACCCTTACTCTTCCTGATTGGGATCGAGTGAACTGCCGGTTCCGGTGGGATCAGCGGCCGACAGCGGCACATGCGCGGAGAGCCAGGCTTCCAGTTTGGGTGCAACGCCTGGTTCGGGCAGCAGATCATGCTGGCCGCCGGGGAAGGTGAACATGTCTTTTGGCTGGGGCGCGAGATCGAACAGCCGCTTGCCAAATTGATAGGGGACGGTCTGGTCGGCGGTGCCATGCATGATCAGGATCGGGCATTTCACTTTGACGATGCGCAAATCCGAGCGGAATTGATCGCGCATCAGGTCGCGCACGGGAAATTCGGGATAGCGATAGGCGCCAACATCGACAGCGGAAGAAAACGGCGCTTCCAGCACCAGAGCAGCGACCTTGTGGCGGGCGGCCAGCGCCACGGCGACGCCGGTGCCCAGCGAATGGCCGTAGATGATGATGTGGTTCAGGCCAATTTCGCGGGCAATCAGCGCTTCATAGGCAGCTTGCCCGTCAATGATCAGGCCTTTTTCGTCGGGGGCACCGGTGGAAGCGCCAAAGCCGCGATAATCGACCGCCAGAACGCCGTCGCCCTGGGCATCGAGCAGCTTGTAGCGCTTGCTGAACTCGCCGAGGTTGCCCTCATTGCCGTGTAAATACAGGATGGTCGGGTGCATTGGCGCGGCTTTTTTATACCACGCGATCAAGGTCTGGCCGTCGGGTGTCTTCAACGTCAGGCGCTTGAAATCCGGCAGGCCGAAATCGCCCGGCTGATCGCTGGAGGCGACCGGCTTATATTCGAGATGCTGTTGATCGAAATAGAGGAAGGCGCAGGCCGCAACATATAACCCCAGCAGGATTTTGCCTGCCAGCTTCAGTCCGTCCGCATGTTTGCGGAGCCAGTTCATGTCAGTGCGCCAAAGCTTTCACGATGGAATCGACCAT
The DNA here is from genome assembly GCA_027311205.1 of Beijerinckiaceae bacterium. Taxonomy (GTDB): domain Bacteria; phylum Pseudomonadota; class Alphaproteobacteria; order Rhizobiales; family Beijerinckiaceae; genus REEB77. The sequence continues at coordinate 6,881 of DAICZI010000022.1, forward strand.
TTTCTTGGCATCGCCAAACAGCATCATGGTGTTGTTCTTGAAGAACAACTCGTTTTCAACACCGGCATAGCCCGAGCCCATCCCGCGCTTGATGAAGAGCACGGTTTTGGCCTTTTCCACATCGAGAATCGGCATGCCGTAAATTGGCGACGTCTTGTCGGTTTTGGCAGCCGGGTTGGTGACGTCATTTGCGCCGATCACGAAAGCCACATCGGTTTGGGCAAACTCGCTGTTGATGTCTTCCAGTTCGAAGACATCGTCATAGGGCACGTTGGCCTCGGCCAGCAGCACATTCATGTGGCCTGGCATGCGGCCAGCGACCGGGTGAATGGCGTATTTGACGCTGACGCCGTCCTTTTTCAGCATGTCCGCCATTTCGCGCAGCGCGTGCTGGGCTTGCGCGACGGCCATGCCATAGCCGGGCACGATGATGATCGAGGCGGCATTCTTCATGATATAGGCGGCGTCCTCCGCAGAGCCCTGGCGGACAGGGCGGGTCTCGGCCACGCCGCTCACCGCAGCGGTATCGCCGCCAAAGCCGCCCAGAATGACGGAGATAAACGACCGGTTCATCGCCTTGCACATGATATAAGACAGAATCGCGCCCGAAGAACCGACCAGCGCGCCAGTGATGATCAGCGCGAGGTTGCCGAGCGTGAAGCCGATGCCCGCCGCCGCCCAGCCTGAATAGGAATTCAGCATTGAGACCACCACCGGCATATCCGCGCCGCCGATGGGGATAATCAGCAGCCCGCCCAGCGCAAAGGCCCCCAGCGCGATCAGCAGGAAGACGAAATGGCTCTCGCTGGCAAAGAACACCGCGATCAGCATCACCAGCAACGCGCCGAGTGCGATGTTGATGACATGGCGCTGCGGCAGCATGATCGGCTTGCCCGACATGCGGCCATCAAGCTTGAGGAAGGCGATGACCGAACCGGTGAAGGTGATGGCACCAATGGCCGCGCCCAGCGACATTTCGATCAGGCTGGCCTTCTCGATGGAGCCGATCTCGCCAATACCGAAAGCATGGGGAGCGTAAAGCGCGCTGCCGGCCACAAACACCGCCGCCAGACCAACCAGCGCATGGAAGGAGGCGACCAACTGCGGCATCGCCGTCATTTGCACGGTGCGGGCGCGCCAGGCACCAAAGCTGCCGGCGAGGGCAATCCCAAGAAACACGAGCAGCCAGCCAAGGCCGGAGGGCGGCGCGTAGAGCACGGTGGTGAGGATCGCAATCCCCATGCCAATCATGCCAAAGCGGTTGCCCTGGCGCGATGCGGCGGGAGACGAGAGGCCGCGCAGGGCGAGCACAAACAGCACACCGGCGACAAGATAGAAAAAGGCGGCGAAATTTGCGTTCAACACGGCGGCTCAGCCTTTCTTCTTGTACATGGCCAACATCCGTTCGGTGACCAGAAAGCCACCAAAAATGTTGACGCTGGCCAGCACCAACGCGATGAAGCCGAAGATTTGCGCAACGCCCGTGCCAATACCCACCGACAGCAATGCGCCGACGATAATCACCGACGAAATGGCGTTGGTGACCGACATCAACGGCGTATGCAGCGCCGGGGTGACCGACCAGACGACATAATAGCCGACAAAAATCGCCAGCACGAAAATTGCAAGGCGGAAAACAAAAGGATCAACCGCGCCGCCGGTCGCGGCATGGGCGATGCCGCCCGCTGCCAGTGCGGCGTGATCCGCATTGGCTTGCGCGGCGCTCAGCGCCTGCTGCGCCAGGGCCGCGGCCTTGTGGGCGGTATCGAGGATTTGCTGCGCGGTCTGGGCGGCCATGATCGTCCCCTTCAGGCGGATTTAGGCTGGAATTGAGGATGGACGACAGCTCCGTCCCTGGTGAGCAGCGTCGCCTTCACAAGCTCGTCGTCGTAATTGACGGTGACCTTTTTGCTGTCTTTGTCGATGAGCGTTTCAACAAAGGTCAGCAGGTTCTTGGCATAAAGGCTGGAGGCGCTGGAGGCGAGACGCAGTGCGCTGGAATTGCCCACCAGCGTGACGCCGGCCTTTTGGACAACCTTGCCCGCGACCGATCCCTCGACATTGCCGCCACGCTCAACCGCCAGATCGACAATTACGGAGCCGGGCCGCATCGATTCGATCATGGCGGCATCGATCAGTTTGGGGGCGGGGCGACCAGGAATCAGCGCGGTGGTGATGACGATGTCCTGCCTGGCGATGTGGGCCGCGACCAGCGCCGCCTGTTTGGCGCGGTATTCAGGCGACATTTCCTTGGCGTAGCCGCCGGACGTCTCGGCTTGTTTGAACTCGTCATCTTCAACCGCAACGAATTTTGCCCCGAGCGACTCGACCTGCTCCTTGGTCGCCGGGCGCACATCGGTGGCCGTGACAATCGCTCCAAGACGGCGCGCCGTGGCTATGGCCTGCAAGCCAGCAACGCCAACCCCCATTACAAAGACGCGGGCGGCTGGCACGGTGCCGGCCGCGGTCATCATCATCGGCAAGGCGCGGCCATATTCAGCAGCGCCATCAATCATCGCGCGGTAGCCTGCAAGATTGGCCTGGCTTGAGAGCACATCCATGGATTGCGCGCGGGTGATGCGCGGCATCAGTTCCATGGCAAAGGCCTGCACCTGCGCCTTGGCGAGGTCTGCAAGCTCGGATTCATGGCCGTAGGGGTCCATAATTCCCAGCACCAGCGCGCCGGGGGCAACGCCCTCCAACCGGGCGGCGGCAGGTCGGCGCACGGCCAGCACAATGTCGGCGCCCTTCAGCGCTGCTGGCGCATCGGCCACGATATCAGCGCCCGCCTTGGCAAATTCAGCGTCAGGCACACCAGCCTTCAGGCCGGCACCTGCCTGAATGGCAACGCTGGCACCAAGTCCGGCCAACTTGCGCACGGCGTCGGGCGAGGCCGCAACGCTGGTTTCGTCAGCATCGGTCTCAGTGGCAATGGCGACACGCATCGGCAACTCCGCGGCAACTTTGACAAGGGATGGCATGGTCAGCACGAAGTCAAACTTTTTGTTTGAAGCTGACGGGGGGGTCAGAGGGTGAAGTAGGCCAACAGCACCAGAATGACGATCAAAGTGATGGCACCATACTTCACCAAGTTGGTGAAACGGTGATAGGTTTCCTCGTGGGCAGGATAATCCATGTCGGAATGGCTGAGATCAGTGCTGTCAGACATAAAATCCCCCTCTGTGGCGTCAAGGATGCCTCTAGCGCAATTTTTTCGCCTCGGCAATCAGCCGCTTGCGACAAGTTGCGGCAGAAATGTGGATTTGCGGCGTCTTTATGAGGCAATGTGTTCAATTTCAGCCAGGGGCAGACATCATTCGAAGGCGACCACACGATCTCTTCAAGCAAGGCAAGCGCCGTGACAACGGCTCGCGCACGCATCACGACACATGGCGGCTGACCTGCCCGCTTGCCCGATTGCGCTGATTTCATTGTCACGTCTCGACGCCATAGGGCTGATTCCGACATGCCTTGCTCGCAAAAGCTGCTGATTTTTGCGCTGCAATTTCGAAATGGCCATGCGGAAATGAACTGGTCAATGGCGAAATGCGCCGCCTGGTGCTGCCAGACAGGATTGAACTGTCGACCTCTCCATTACCAATGGAGTGCTCTACCACTGAGCTACCGCAGCATGAAATATATCCAAGTGGTGGCGCTCTGTGCCACAGCGGCTCTGCGCTTTCAAGTGCCTATCCGATTTGCTTCCCGTCTGCTGGTGAGTTAGGCGTGGTCATAGCGCTTTCTCATTTTGAAAACCGAGCATGAATGAAATTCCCAAGCCCGGCGGCGGCACCACGGCCGCCAAAGCCGCCAACCGCCAGCGTTTGGCGCGGGCCTTGCGGGCCAACCTGTTGCGCCGCAAGGCGCAGGCGCGCGCCATCGACAGGGCGGGTGCGCGCCAGACTGACCATGACAAAAATGTCACAGAGGATACACATTCGCCAGAAAGCGCGTCAGATGGCATGTGACGCTGGCTGGGAATTTGCTATGGCCTAAGCCAACGGCCAGCGGGTCACTTCGCGTCTGGTTTTGAAACATATCTGCTCAAAACTGCAAATGGCCGCAGGATTCGCGGTCGGCTTCGATTTTGTTTGCACAAGAGGAAGTCCCAAATGGACAAAATTCGTATTGTCGGGGGCCGTCCGCTCCATGGCGTCATTCCGATTTCAGGCGCGAAAAACGCCGCTTTGCCTTTGATGATTGCGTCCCTGCTGACACCCGAAACGCTGACCTTGCACAATTTGCCGCGTCTGGCGGATGTGAACCTGCTGGTGCGCATCCTTGGCAATCATGGCGTTGATTATATGATCAGCGGCAAAAGACCCGGGCAGACGGTGACATCGGGCCAGACGGTTCGGCTCAGCGCCGAGAATGTGGTCGATACTTTTGCGCCCTATGAGCTGGTTTCGAAGATGCGGGCGAGGCAAAAAGGTGACGCTGGAGAGCGCCGGGTGTCACCTTGGCCCATCGATTGCATCTCGGAGGACAGAAGCAAATGAACAAAGCCCTGCC
>DAICZI010000230.1 GCA_027311205.1 Beijerinckiaceae bacterium
CGGCTATCCTGGCTGGCAACACGCACGCTTTCAATATTGTCGCCATCATCGGCGTCGTCGCCATGGCAGCCTTTGTCGGCTCGACCATTGGCTACGAGATTGGCCGCTATTTTGGCCTGCGCCTGTTGCTCAAGCATGGTGCCAAGATCGGCATTGACGAAAGCCGCATCAAACTGGGGCAGTTCTTGTTCCAGCGCTACGGCGGGCTGATCGTGTTTTTTGGCCGCTTTGTCGCGCTCTTGCGTGCTTTTGCAGCGATTCTGGCGGGCATCAACCGCTTCCGCTGGCCGCAGTTCATGACATGGAACGCTGCGGGTGCCGTGGTCTGGGCGACCACATATGGCCTTGGCGGCTATGTCTTTGGCCAATCCATTCACAAAGTCGCTGGGCCTTTTGGCATAGCCGCGCTGGTGGCGGCCCTGATCGGACTTGCTCTGGCCTGGCGGGTGTTCAAGCGCAGCGAGGCCGATTTGATAGTGCAGGCCGAAAAGGCCTTTCCTGGCCCCCTGATACCGTGAAACGGCGCCAAAGAGCGGCCAAATCACGCGCGATATGAAAAAATTTATCACAATTTCGCTCTTGGTGAAATTATGCCTATAATCGTGATACGTTGGTTCTGGTGAGTTTTATCGCGTTTCTGGATGTTGCGGGGTGGCGTAGGATGACGAGGCATCGGGTGCGGGGCGTTGCAACGACGCTGCTGACTATCGGCTCATTTCTGACTAGGCGCGCTTTTCTGACTATGGGCGCTTTTCTGACTATGGGCTCATTGCTGGCTATGGCCTCCCTGACGTCTGCCTGCCGGGCGCAGGGTGTTGCCGATGCCACACTGGTGCGCCTGCCCAGGCCTGAACCGCAAGGCGTGATCATCATCAGCCAGCGCCTTCGCCACCTGTTCTGGACGCTGGGCGGTGTGCAGGCGATTTCCTATCCGGTGGCCGTGCCCAAACCCGGCAAGCAATGGCAGGGCGAAACCTTCATCAATGCCAAATTCGTGCGCCCTGCGTGGTCACCGCCGGCTTCTGTCAAGCATGATTTTCCTAATTTGCCGAACGTGATTGCCGGTGGCTCGCCCCATAACCCCATGGGCGTGCGCGCCCTGTCACTGCAGCGCAACGAGATTGCCATTCACGGCACCGATATGCCGTGGAGCATAGGCAGGGCGGTCTCCTATGGCTGCATCCGCATGCATAATGCCGATATTCGCGACCTTTATGCGCGCGTCAACGTCGGCACCAGGGTCTATATGATGCCCTGAAGGGCCAAAAATTCGGCGACAACACTTGTTTGCCGTGAGGAACATCGCCGTACGTGCGGCGGTGAGGAAAAAAAGCAAGAACGAATAGAAGAAGGGGAGGACAATGTGACAGATTATCTCGCAGGTGTTCGTAAATATGCAGCCAAGGCCGACGAAACCCATGTCGCGGCGATTGTCAAACACTTGGGCATTGCGTTGCGCAACCGCAATTCATCGCTTGTGGCCTGTTCGGACAAGTCCGAACTTGATCGCGTCCGGGAAAGCTGGTGCAAGCGCAAACTCGGGCTGGCCGACGATGCCAAGATCGACGCCGCGATCAAGGCCGTATGTACCACCATGCACGCCGATCGCGATAAATCGCGCGTGACGTTCTATTATTTGCTGGCCGACCATTTCAAGAAACTCGACGGTCTGGTCAAAAAGTAGGCTGTCCAAAATCGATGTCAGTGGGTTGTGACCATGGCGGCAAAAGCGCCCTTGGTGCACCAACTGTGACGCTTGCCGCCATGATAGGGGCGCACCAGCCTGGCGGCGAGCATCAGCGTGGCAAGGTTTTCTGGCGGAGCTTGCGGCGCGGAAGGGTCAAATACCCAAACACTGGCGTCGATCCGGCCGCCGTATTTGTCGACTCCGACCTCGCGCAGCAGCACGCGGCGACCTGCTATGAAATCGCGCAAGGTCGAGCGCGCAGCCTCGGCACCCTTGGCTTCGGCGGCGCAGCGGGCATGCAGCTCCGGCGCGTCAATGCCGCGAACCCGCACCAGCGTGACCTTTTCCAGGCCAAACCAGATCCGCATGCGCGCCTCGAATGTATCGCCATCGACAATATGCGTCACCAGCGCCGGGTAGGGGCCGGGCAGGGGATCGCGCCGGAATCCACCTCCCCGCGCAAAAGCCGTCGTGGCGCGTGTCGAACGGGGCGAGGCGGCGTGCGTCAGGCCCAAACCCCACGCGCTGGCTGCGAGCAGCGCCGTTGTCGTGAGCACAAGAACCCTGCTGGGCAATTTCAGGGGGCCAAACAATGTCATGGCGCAATCTCCGGCTGTTCGTGGCGGACCGCTCCGGCAATTGTGCATGCAGCCTTGCCGAATATAGGCCCCAATTCCTATTAGCAGAATAATATAAGAAAACAATCCTATTATTGGTAAATTATCCTAATGATGCCTGCAACCTGGGCGGCCAGCCCCGGCAACACGGGACTTCCTGCATTGTCGCCCTTTACACGGTGACGCCGATTGGCTATCGGGTTAGCGCAACAGCCCCGGCCTTGCGCCGGGTTTTTTTTGGTCTGCAGCAGATCCATGTGGTCTGATTGCGGCAGAACCGGTGCTGAAAATGGCAAATGTGGTGGTGATCGGTGCCCAATGGGGCGATGAGGGCAAAGGCAAGATTGTCGATTGGCTATCGACTTCAGCCGATGTGGTGGTGCGCTTCCAGGGCGGTCACAACGCCGGTCATACGCTGGTGATCGATGGCAAGGTCTACAAGCTGGCTCTCTTGCCCTCGGGCATCGTGCGCCCCGGCAAATTGTCGATCATCGGCAATGGCGTGGTGCTCGATCCCGAACATCTGATCAAGGAAATCGCCGCATTGCGGGCGGATGGCGTGGCAATCAGCCCCGAGAATTTGAAAATTGCCGAAAATGTCACGCTGATTCTGCCCTTGCATCGCGAGCTTGACGCGCACCGCGAGCAAGCCTCCGGAGCTGGCACCAAAATTGGCACCACCATGCGCGGCATCGGCCCCGCCTATGAGGACAAGGTCGGACGTCGCGGCATACGGCTGATGGATTTGGCTGAACCGGACGGGCTGGATGACAAGATCGCCAGGGTCCTGGCCCATCATAATCCGCTGCGGCGCGGCCTTGGCATCAGCGAGGTTGATGCTGGCGCGCTGCGTCGTCTGCTGCTCAGCGTGGCTCCGCAGCTTCTGCCCTTTATCGATGTTTCCTGGCAGCGGCTGACCCAATTGCGCCGGGCCGGGAAGCGGATTCTGTTTGAGGGCGCGCAGGGTGCCCTGCTTGACGTTGACCATGGCACCTATCCCTTTGTCACTTCGTCCAACACCGTGGCTGCGTCAGCGGCCAGCGGTTCGGGCCTTGGCCCCGGAGCCATCGGCTACGTGCTGGGCATCGCCAAAGCCTATACGACGCGGGTTGGTGGCGGGCCTTTTCCCACCGAGCTGGACGATCATATCGGCCGCCTGATCGGCGAGCGCGGCAATGAATTTGGCACCAACACCGGGCGACCGCGCCGCTGCGGCTGGTTTGATGCGGTCGCGGTGCGCCAGGCTGTGGCAACGTCCGGGATCAATGGTCTGGCTTTGACCAAGCTCGATATTCTTGACGGTTTCGAGCAAATCCGCATCTGCACGGCCTATGAACTTGATGGTCGCATGATCGACCACATGCCAGCGGCACAGGCAGCCCAGGCACGGCTGAAACCGGTCTATGAAACCATGCCCGGCTGGGCCTAAACTACACGCGGAGCGCGTTCGTGGGCCGATCTTCCAGCCCAGGCTGTAAAATATGTGCGCAGAATTGAGGAATTGACGCAGGCTCCTGTTGCAATTGCCTCGACAAGTCCCGAACGTGAGGACACGATTCTGGTACACGACCCGTTTCAGGACTGACGAGCATGTTGTCTTTCAAGGGAACCTGGACAAAGCGATCTCGCATCCGCCATTGCCAGGAGCGCAGCTACGAGGCAACCCCTCATCCTTCAT
>DAICZI010000231.1 GCA_027311205.1 Beijerinckiaceae bacterium
GCCAGCCGCTTTTCGATGCTGATACGAAACCTGATGCCGAGCGCCTCGCCGACGTTTTGTGCCTCCTGCATCATCGCCCCCGCCAGCGCCCGCGTCGGCGGGAATTGGCAAAGCTCGGCCAAAGTCGTGCCGGTGAGCGCGCTGATCGGGTTGAAACTGAGATTGCCCCAGAGCTTCGTCCAGATTTCGCTGCGAATGTCACTCACCATGGGTGCCTTGAAGCCCGCCTCGCGCAGCGTGTCGGACAGGGCTTGCAGGCGAGGCGTTACGGAATTGTCGATTTCAGCGAGAGAAATACGATTGCCCTCAATGTGCTGGATAATGCCGGGGGCAATGACTTCGGCCGCCGGATAGATGACGCTGCCGATCACGCGGGACACCGGCAGATTCGCGGCAATATGCCCGCCAGGATCGACGGTTTCGAGATGATGGCCTTCGAACGGCCCGCCGGTCTTGCAAAAATACCACCAGGGAATGCCGTTCTGCGCGGTCAGAACCATCGTGTCCTGGCCGTAAAGGTGCGGCAAATCCTGCACAACAGCCGAAAGCTGGTGGGCCTTGACGCCAAGAATGACCAGATCCTGCACGCCAAAATCCGCCATCCTGGCGCTGGCCTGGACACGGGCATTGATCTCTGCGTTGCCTTCTTTCAGGGTCAGGCCAGAGGTGTTGATGGCCGCAAGCTGCGCGCCGCGCGCCACAACGCTGATGTGATGGCCGCGTGTCGCGAGCCTCACCGCCAACAGGCCACCTATGGCGCCCGCGCCGACAATGCAGATTTTCATTGCACTCTACCCACCAGCCGCATGTGCAGCGCCAAGGAAGTCTCAACACCATCTGTGCGGCAAGGGCAAGTGCCTGCGTTAGATCGGGCGGCCCTCAACCTTCAGGGTCAAATCATCAACGGCCTTTTTCAGACCGTTCATGGTGGGGTAAATTTTGAGGAGGTGCCGGTAGATAGTCAGCGCGTCCTTGTCCATGCCGTTGCGATGCAGGATTTGGGCCATACCGTTGAGCGCGCCAAAATGGCGGGGCTCCAGCTTCAGGACGCGGGCGATGTCGCGCATCGAGCCCGAATCATCAAAATTCAGAAAACGGAGTGTGGCGCGCTGATTCCAGCCTTCGGCCCAGTCCGGATCAAGCACCACCACCTGATCCAGCAGTTTCAACGCCAGCGCCGGTTGCTGGGCAGAGGCAACGCTGAGCGCCCGGGTTACCAGCAAATCCGCGGTGGCTGAGCCCGAGCGAAGCTGCAATGCCTGAATCCGCGATGCGATCATCACGCCTTCATGGGCATCCCTGGTGACAGCGAGGCGATCATAGAGCTGGTTTAGCCGCTGCTGCTTTGTTTCCCGCGGTTTTGCCGCCGGTCTGGTCTCAGCCTGCGGCAAAGGCCCGGCAACCGCGGGGGCTCCGGGCATCGGCAAGGTCGCAGCGATCAGCAGGGCCGATAAAACACGCATTGCAACAACGTAAGGCGCACGGAACGCCTGTCAACCTCGCCTCAACCCTGGCGGGCTTTATAGCGCTTCTGGGTCTTGTTGATGATGTAAACGCGGCCACGGCGGCGCACCAACTGGTTGTCGCGGTGGCGCAGGCGCAGGGATTTCAGCGAATTACGGACTTTCATGACATGTTCCCGGAAATACCGGGCGTGCCCCGGATCAAATTCGAACCGTCTCTTGGCGCAAATCGCCGCGATGATCAACCAAAAAATGATTTGCGCGTTGATTTGCCTTGCTGCCTCAATCCGCCAGCGGTGTCACGCGGGCCAGTTCGCGCCCCTGTTCCACCTGATCGCCGACATCGCCGATGAGCGCGCTAAGCGTGCCGGCGTGGGGGGATCGCAGATGATGCTCCATCTTCATGGCCTCCATGATCACCAGCACCGCACCAGCTTCGACGGCATCGCCCACCTTGGCGAAATGCGCCATGATACGTCCTGGCATCGGGGCGAGGAGCGAGCCTTGCGAGGCGGCGTTGTCGTCGCGCCAGCGCAGGCGAGGCAGTTTCTCGAAGCGCACATTCAGGCCCTCGAAAAACACCTGGCACGAGGTATCATCGTGCGCGAACGCGACGGCGAACATCGTTCGGTCAAGCTGGATTTCGGCGTGGCTGGCATCGAGCAGGCGCCCGCGGCCTTGCCAGTGCTGCCCCTCGCTGGCGAGGTCCCAGCCGCCATCGCGCAGCGCGGTGGCGTGAACCGTCACTTCGGTGCCATGGGCCGCAAAGCTGAAGGGCCGTGCTGCGGGGGGGCCGAGCCGCCAGCTATCATGGCGGGCCCACGGGGAGGCTTGCGCCTCATCGCCCGCCGCTTCCCGCAAAAGCTCGATCATCGCGGCAAGGGCGGCGGCGGGTGCGGGCATGGCGGCTTTGGCCAAAGCCTCGCCACTGCGCTCCAGCAAGCCGGTGTCATAGCCGCCTTTGCTGAACTCGGGCGCATCAGCGAGGCGGCGCAGGAAGCCGATATTGGTTGACGGTCCGCTGATGTGGCAGGCCGCCAGCGCGCCGCGTGCCCGCACAAGTGCGCTTTCGCGCGTTGCGTCCTGCACGATCAGCTTGGCAAACATCGAATCATAGTTGGGTGGCAGAACATCGCCTGCACCAAAGCCGCTGTCGAGACGGACGTGCTCATCCTGAGGCGGCACTTCAAACAGTCCGAATCGCCCGCTCGAGGGCAGGAAGCCCCGTTCCGGGTCTTCGGCGCAGAGGCGAAATTCAAAGGCATGGCCGGTGCAGGTGATGGCCTGCTGCGCCAGGGGCAATTTTTCACCCGATGCGACGCGTATTTGCCATTCGACCAGATCCAGTCCGGTAATCAGTTCCGTCACCGGATGCTCGACTTGCAGGCGCGTGTTCATTTCCATGAAATAGAACTGTCCCGCGCCATCGCGGATGAATTCCACCGTGCCCGCTCCAACATAATCGACAGCCCGCGCCGCCGCGCAGGCTGCCGCCGCCATGGCCTGGCGTTCATGGGCAAGCAGGCCAGAGGCGGGGGCCTCCTCGACGAGTTTCTGGTGGCGGCGTTGCAGCGAGCAGTCGCGCTCGAAGAGATGCACCATCGCGCCATGACTATCGCCAAACACCTGCACCTCAATGTGGCGAGGCCGTGCCACCAGCCGCTCCAGCAGCACCTTGTCGTCGCCAAAAGCGGAGAGGGCCTCGCGGCGACAGGCGGCCAGCGCCTCTGAGAACGCCCCAGGATCCAAAACCTCGCGCATCCCGCGCCCACCACCGCCCGCCACCGCCTTGATCATCAGCGGAAAGCCAAGCGCCCCCGCGGCCGCGGCAAGGCTGGCATCGTCCTGCGCCTCGCCCTGCCAACCGGGGATAACCGGCACGCCAGCCTTGGCCATCAGTGCCTTGGCTGCGGATTTTGAACCCATAAGCCTGATGGCCTGCGGCGACGGGCCGATGAAAATCAGCCCCGCCGCCGCGCAGGCCTCAGCAAAATCGGCATTTTCCGAGAGAAACCCATAGCCTGGATGCACCGCCTCGACGCCTGCGGCTTTCGCCGCCCCGATCAGGGCCTCGATCGACAGGTAGCTGGCGCGCGGCGCGGCCTCGCCAATGAAAATTGCCGCATCCGCCGCGCGCACGTGCTGGGCATCGCGGTCAGCTTCGGAAAACACCGCGACGGCGCGCACCCCAAGCCTGCGGCAGCTGCGGATGATGCGGCAGGCGATTTCGCCGCGATTGGCAATGAGCAAAGAGGTGATCAAGGTGTGGCGTCCTACATGCGAAACAGGCCGAATTTGGTCGGCTCAACCGGGGCATTGCGCGCCGCAGCGAGACCCAGCGCCAGCGCCCGCCGGGTTTGCTGCGGGGTGATGATGCCATCGTCCCACAGGCGCGCGGTGGCGTAATACGGGTGGCCCTGGGTTTCGTATTGCGCCCGGATCGGCCGCTTGAAGGCTTCCTCCTCCGCCGCCGGCCACTGTTCGCCGCGCGCTTCCAGACCGTCGCGGCGCACGGT
>DAICZI010000232.1 GCA_027311205.1 Beijerinckiaceae bacterium
TTCGCCAGGCGGTTGTCGATCGTCGGCGGCGTCGGCGAGGCCACCAGAGCGAGGATCGCCAGTGACGCCGGGCGCGGCACCGGCACCTTACCGGTTTCCCAGTTCCAGATGGTCTGGTGGGTGACGCCGATGAGCCGCGCCAGCTCGGACTTGCCGAGCGGGCGCTTCAGGCCGCAGGCCTCGCCAAGGGCGATGCGGGCGGCGATGAGGGCTGCGGGGGTCATGGGTGCGCCTCCTGGCTGACGGCATCAAACATGTCGGTTTGAGCAAGGCGGCTTTCATCGAACAGGCCGCCCGGCGCTTTAGTGCCGCCGCGCAAGGGCTGGGCGGCTTTGGCTTCCAGCTTCTGGCGCTGGCTGACGGGCGCGACACCCGGTATCAAAGCTTGCGGCTTGCTTTCGGCGCCCAGTTCAAAAACGAGGGCGCTCATGGCCGTTTCTCCAACGCTGTTATAGCTCTCGCGTAGTCGAGGGCGCGCAAAATAACGTCTTTGTTCCACAAGCTACCATGCTTGACGACGTAGCTCCGATTGGCGCGATCAAAGGTGATGGCTTTGGATTTTTTGTAAAGACAAAAAACCACAAATGCCTCGTCCCCGGAAATTTTGGCTTGCTCTTCCAGCCTGGTCACAAAATCGTTTTCAGCGTCACCCAGCGCACAGCCGAAATCTTTGCAGAAGGCCTTTTCGGCCGCGTTCATGATGTAGGTCATGGTCGTTCTCCGTTGTTGACATGATGTCAATATCAAACAATTTGATAATGTCAAACAATCAATCGCCGCTTCGGCCTTATCCCTTCGTCTCATGTTTCACGATGATCTGCCCAGCCCGCACCCTTCGCCGCACCCTTCTGCCTTGTCCTGACCCGCACCCTTGAGGTTTGAAATGCGGCCTCGCCGCCCGCGCCCGAGGGCGCGGCAGCGAGAACATGCCACGGGCGCAATTGACGCGGGTTTTTCGCGCGCATGGTGGCTGGGCGCGCCGGATCATGCGCTGGCGCGGCGGGTTTGGGGGCGGCTTCGCCGAAGTTTTGAGACAAAGTGTCTCACTGTCTTGCGCCTGTCTTGGCAAGTGTCTTGCCGCAACCCCTTGAAATCACGGGATCATTTGATGATTGAGACAGTGAGACAGAAAAAAGGCCTCGCGCGTGGCGCGCGTGCGCGCGCGAGCTTAATAACACGCGCGCGCGTGCACGCCCATGCGCATCGAAACCGGCTGTCTCACTGTCTCACTGTCTCATCTTTCCACGTGTGTATATATTTCAAGGGTTTAGAGGCGAACAACGCAAGACAGCGCCAAGACAGGCGCAAGACAGTCGATCGGGATTGTGGGCGCTCGATGCCCTTAAAATAAAGGTGAAATTCGATGCAAGATGCTGACAAGGCTGATGAAACTGCCGCAAGAGGGGTGTTTGGGGGTTTGCCGTCGGAGCCTGCGAAAAATGGCGAGCTCGACCTTGGCGACGAGAATGCGGCGATGCCGTTCGCGCGCCTGGCGCCACGCTCGGCAGGGCGTCCGGTCGGCGCGACCAATCGCCGGGTGGCGCAAATGCGCGATACCTATCTGCGGATCGGCTTCACGCACCCGATGCTGTGGATGGGCGAGGTTCTGTCGCGCCCGGTCAGCCAGCTGGCCGAAGAGCTGTCGTGCTCGGCGCTGGAGGCGCTCGACGTCCAGCGCAAGGTGGCGGGCGACCTGCTGCCCTACCTCGAAAGCAAGATGCCGACGCAGGTGACCGCTGCGGCTGGCGACGGCGTGCCGGTGCTGATGATCGGCGAAATCACCGCGCATCGCGCCTCGACCAGGGGCCAGGATGGCAGCATGGCGATTGACGACGACCTTGCAGAGGAAATACAGCATTTTCAACAGGTTAAGCAGGACGAGGCGAAGGCTGCAGCCGACAAGTCGCACGGCGAGGCGTCTCACGACACGGCAAAGCCTGAAGGATAACAACGGCTTGGCAGTGTCCAAACCGCTGATGAAAAATCAGTGGGACGGTGCCGGATGGTGACCGGCGCCGCGCGCCCGAAAACCGCGACCCCCCGCCGGGGCCTTCCCCGCGCGCCATCCGGCCGCCCGCGTCTTTGGTCTTTGAGCGGCGAGACATCACCCGCCCCACCCCTCGTTTGCCAGCAGCCGTTTCAATTGACGGCGCTGGAGAGGCCGCAAAATTCGAACGGTCGGGATTGAACCCAAGGTCGGGGGAGGGGGAAATCATTGTTCAGCATTTCCAATTATCTGGCGCCCGGCCCGATCGCCGCTGAATTCATCCGTGACAGTACCAGCACCGTGCCGTTCATCATGGGGCCGGTCGGCTCCGGCAAGACCAATGCCGCCATTTTCAAGCTGCTGCGCCACACGGCGTTGCTGCCGCCGACCAAAAACGGCACGATCGTCGCCAGGGGCACGGTGGTGCGCACCGATTACCGCACGCTCTACAAGACCACCCTGGCGACCTGGCACCAATGGTTTCCGGCAGATTATGCCATGGGCAATTTCGTCGGCGGTGCCGACCGGCCGGCCACCCACGAATTGAAGTTTACCACGCCGCGCGGGCGGCGCATCGACCTCACCGTGCAGTTTCAGGCGCTCGGCGACAAGCGCATCGAGGATGTGCTGCGTGGCTGGGAAGGCACCTGGGCCTGGATGAACGAAGTTGATCTCCTGGCGCAATCGGCGCTGGAGTTCCTGCAGCAGCGCGTGCCGCGCTACCCGCGCCTCAGCGACCTGGCGCATGGCGGCGAACTGGTGCCGCTGGTGATTGGCGACCTCAACCCGCCCGGCGATCCTGACCACTGGATCGTCAAGGATTTCATGGACGCGCCGAAGACCGGCTATAAATTGTATCAGCAGCCGAGCGGCATGTCGCCCGACGCCGAGAACGTCGCCAATCTGCCGACGCACTATTACCAGCGCCTGTCCGAAACCATGGAACCGTGGAACGTCCAGCGCTTCGTCCATGGCAAGGTCGGCTATGACCGTTCCGGACTGCCGGTCTATCCGGAATTTGATGCGCGCTACAACATCAGCGCCACGCCGCTGAAGCCTATTGCCGGCCAGAATATCTACATCGGCCTCGATGCCGCGCTGCATCCCGCCGCCGTCATCGGCCAACGCGCCCCTGATCTGCAGCTGCGCATCCTCGAAGAGCTCTATGCGGACCGCATCGGGCCGACGCGCTTTGGCGAAATGCTGGCGTCAGTGCTGGAGCAACGCTATCGCGAATGCCCGGTCGGCTATGTTTTCTATGATCCATCCGCCGATTACGGGGCGGACAAGGAGGGCGGCGAGCAGAGCTGGATCGACATCGTCCGCAAGGCCATCGGCGTTCCGTGCATCCCAGCCCCCAGCAACGAAATCGCCTTGCGGGTCGAGGGTGTGCGCAACCTAATCGTCATGCCGATTACAGGCGACAAAAGGGCGCTGGTGGTCGATCCGGGACGCTGCCCGATGCTGATCAAGGGCTTCATGTCGCACTATCGCTACAAGCTCAATCCTGACGGCAATCTGGTCAATCCCGGCACGCCAAAGCCGGACAAGACCAATTTCTTTTCCAACGTCCACGACGCCAACCAGTATCTCTGTCTGGGCCTCCTCGGCCGCGCCGGCACGATAGCCAGCGCCGCCAAGGGGTTCCGGCCCGGCCAGGCCACTGCGCTTGGGCGCTCCAATGGCGTCATCAGAAGCGAGTTCATGGTATGAGCGCGCATCGCACCGCCAGCCCGAATGCCCGCATCGTCGCCCGAACGCCGGTGCATCCCGGTGAAGTGGCGTTCTATTGCGAGAATGTCGAGGGCCTTGAGGCGGTGTGCGGTCTGGCGACCCGCTGCCCGTGCGGCTGCGGCGCGGAGCGGTTTTTCTGGTTTGGCGCTGCCGACGAGCCCGATTGGGGTTTCAATTATGATCTGGCGCGCCCCTCGATGGCCAAAGAGGTCGGCTTCCCGAATTGTCCGCACGCCTGGCGCGG
>DAICZI010000233.1 GCA_027311205.1 Beijerinckiaceae bacterium
ATGTTAAACAGGCCCGAGAGACTCATGTTCAGCCCCTGCGCCAGATTATAACGCAAGGTCTTCCACGCCGTGGCATTGTCGCCGGTCCAGGTCTGGCCATAGCGGCCCAGGCCTGCCGCGCCGCCGCGCGTGATGGTGAAGGGCCGCTTGGCGGGATTGTGCCGCGCGGTCACCTCATAGGCGAGCTTGGTCATCAGCAGGGCCTGCGCCGCCCGCGCCAGGGGCTGCCCGAAGGGCGCGCCATCGCCCGCACACAGCGCATCCTCATCATGGATTTCATATTCATTATTGTCATTCCAGACGACATCAAGCCCCGGTGCCAGCAAGGTCGCCTCGATCCCCTGCCCCCACCATTGGCGGCCCTGCGGCGCGGTGAAATCCAGGTGCGCGCCCATTCCATCCCAGAACTGCGCCATGGCGGGCTTGTTTTCGCCCTTGAGCTGCACCAGCGCGCCAATGGCTTGCGTCTCGGCAAAGCGCGGATGATCATCAAGCAGGCAGGGTTTCAGATTGGCGACCACATGCAACCCCGCCGCATGCAGCCGGGCGATACTGGCGGCAGGATCAGGGAATTTATCGAGGTTCCAGGTGAAGGCATAGCGCTTGCCGGCCCGCATCGTATAACCCGAGCCAAAATGGAAACTGCGCAAGGGAATGGCATGGCGCGCGCAGTCGGCAACAAATTCGGCGATTTTGGCATCGGCGTCGGTGGCATCGGCCAGAGCCATGCTGGTCATGCCAAAGCCCAGCGTCCACTGCGGCGGCAGGGCCTGGCCGCCGGTCAGCCACGAGAACCGCGTCACCACATCGGCGAGGCGCGGCCCGGCCATCACATAAAAATCAAGGTCGCCGTCCTCGGCCTCATAGAAGCGGAACAGCCCGTGGTAATTGTCGATCATCGCGCCGAGATCAAGCGCTCCACGTGCCAGATTGTCATAGAACACCCCATGCGCGCCCTGCGCGCCCGCGACGATCACAAACGGGATCACTTTATAGAGGGGGTCACTGCTTTCGGCATCAAAGCCGCAAGGATCGCAGGCATCCATCATGAAGCGTCGCCCGGTGTGGTCGAGCGGGCCGGATTTATCGCCGACCCCATAATGACGCTCATGCTTGTCGCGGGCGATAAAATGCCGAAGGCCGCCATCCCGCCGCGCATGAAAATAGGCCTGGGTGGGCCTGTCGCGCATGAAGGGCTCAGCCTCGCCAGCGCGAAACCAGGCTATCCCAAAGGGGTTGAGCCGCACCTCGGCGCGAAGGCCGCCGCCCTCGATCACCACCTGCCCATCCTGGGCGCTGGCCTTGGCGCACGGGCAGGAAAAGCCCGTCAGATCATCGCGCAAGCGCCCGGTAAAGCTGGGCTCACGACGGTTGGGGGCAATCGACCAGCCGCGATCCAGCCGGTAGCCGCCATTGCGTCGCAACACCACCCGCGCCAGCCCTGGTTCCAATATAACCAAACGCAACTCGAAGTTTTGTTCGAGATTGAATGTGAACCAGGGGCCGATTTGGCCACTATAGGAAGCTTGTGTCAAGGCTAGCATGGCAGACTCTATCTCCACAATTGTCGGCTATTATTGCACTACGTGCGCTCATTGCGAGGAGCACAGCCATGAGGCAACCCAGAATGTTACGCGTTATCCATGGTTGCTTTGCTATGCTCGCAATGACAACACAGGAAGCGCGTAGTCTTGTTACCATCTCACCAGCGCGGTCACGTCACCACCAGGCCATCCGCGCCAAACAGGTGAATGTGTTCGCGCTGCAAATTCAAGCCTATCGTGTCGCCGCGCTTGAATCGGCTTTGGCCGCTGCAGCGCACGGTCACTTCGCCGCCATCGCTGAGGGTGCCATAAAGGAAGGTCTCGCCGCCGAGCTGCTCGATCAGCGTCACCCGCAAGCCAACGTCGCCTGAGAGCTCCGCAACATCAATATGCTCCGGCCTGATACCCAGCGTTGCCTTGGTGCCGGGTGCATGCCTGGCGGCACCCGCAACGGCAAAGCTCGCCTCGCCGACTTGCAGCAGTCCGCCCTCTGCCACCGTGACCGGAACAAGATTCATGCGCGGCGAGCCGATAAACCCGGCGACAAATTCATTGCAGGGCTGGTTATAAAGCTCCAGCGGCGTGCCGATCTGCTCGATGCGCCCGGCCCGCAGCACCACAATGCGGTCGGCCAGTGTCATCGCCTCAACCTGATCATGCGTGACATAAATCATCGTGCCGCCGATGCGGGCGTGCAGGCCGGCCAGTTCCTTGCGGGTCGCCACCCGCAATTCGGCATCGAGGTTCGAGAGCGGCTCGTCAAACAGGAATATTTTCGGATCGCGCACGATCGCCCGGCCAATGGCAACGCGCTGGCGCTGGCCACCCGACAACGCCCCGGGACGCCGCTCCAGAAAGGGCTCCAGCCGCAGCATCTCGGCGGCCGATTGCAGCCGCCGGGCAATCTCGGCTTTGGGCAGCCGCATGTTTTCCAACGCAAAGGCGATGTTCTGGCGCACGCTCATGTGCGGATAAAGCGCGTAGGACTGAAACACCATGGCAAGCCCGCGCTCGGCGGCGGCGAGTTGGGTGACATCTTGCCCTTCCAGCACGATCGACCCGGCATTGGCTCGCTCCAGCCCGGCAATCACCCGCAGCAGGGTTGATTTGCCGCAGCCCGACGGGCCCACCAGCACCACGAACTCGCCATCGGCAACGGCAAGGCTGATGTCATGCAGCACGCCAACCTGACCATAGGACTTGGCGATATGATTGAGTTCAAGCGCGGCCATGGCCTATTTCATCCCCGTATTGGCAATGCCCGATGTGATAAAGCGCTGCAGGAACACGAAGACAAGCGCAATCGGTATCAGCGCCACCACGGTCATCGCTAGCAGGTAATTCCACTGCGTCTGCAAATCGCCCTGGAAGGCGTTGAGGCCGATTTGCAAAGTGTAGGTTTCCGATTTGCTCAGAACCACCAGTGGCCACAAAAACTCGTTCCAGCGCCACATGACCGAAAAAATCGTCAGAACTGCTAGCGCCGGCAAGGCGAGAGGCATGACAATGCGGGCATAAATCTGCCACTCGCTGGCCTTGTCCATGCGCGCTGCCTCAATCAATTCGCGCGGCAGCGTCAGCATGTATTGCCGAAGCAGGAACACGCCGGTCGGCGTTGCCGCGCCCGGCAGGATCACCGCCCACAAGGAATTATTGAGGCCGATTTCGTTGACCACAACAAACACCGGCACCAGAATAATGGTGATCGGCACCATCAGCGTCGCAATCACCGCAACCAGAAAGAAGTTCTTGCCACGAAACTCATGGATGGAGAGCGCATAGGCCGCCATCGAATTTATCAGCAGGGTCACCAGGGTTGCGACCAAAGTGACAAATACCGAATTCCACAAGTAACGGCCAAAATTGAAGTGACGCAGCGGGTGCGAATAATTATGCCAATCCAGCCCGAAATGGCGCACCGGCGTGCGCTTGTCCATATTGACCTTGAGGATCGTCTGTGGCGCGGCCGGATCGACCATTTGCGCGACCACGCCGATACGGCGCAACTGCGCCAGCGTCCGCCGGGTGCCGTCGGGCATCACCACGTGATACAGCGGCAACTTCTGGCTATAACCCTTCACCGTGAGGCTTTGCTGGGCCAGCGGCAGCAGGGTCGGCGGAAATTCATCAAGATTACGCTGCGTCTTGAAGGAGGACAGCACCAGCCAGACCACCGGGCCAAACATCAAGGCGACGCCCACCGCCAGATAGACATAGGCGATGACGTCGCTGAGCCCGATCCGGCCCGGCGTGCGGCGCTGGCGCAACAGGGTGACGGGCGAGATCATGCGTTGCGCCTCCGCCGTGTCAGCCACAATTGCAGCAGCGTCAGCACCAGCAGCAGCAGGCCAAGCAGCACCGAGGCGGCGGCGGCCACCTCCTCGATCGTGGTGCTCGACATCCCCCTGCTC
>DAICZI010000234.1:0-271 GCA_027311205.1 Beijerinckiaceae bacterium
GGCTATGAGGGCGCGGGCACGATGGAGTTTCTGGTCGATGCCAGGGGCCGCAGCTTTTTCATGGAAATGAACACGCGCCTGCAGGTCGAGCATCAGGTGACCGAAATGATCACCGGGGTTGATCTGGTTGAATGGCAATTGCGCGTCGCCATGGGCGAGGCCTTGCCAAGAAAACAGGCAGAAATTCCCTGTTTCGGCCACGCCATCGAGGCGCGGCTTTGCGCTGAAGACCCGGCCCGCGATTTCCTGCCGCAAACCGGCGAGATGTCGG
>DAICZI010000234.1:281-3921 GCA_027311205.1 Beijerinckiaceae bacterium
GTTTTCCGGAAGCCCTCAAACGTCAAGGTTGAAACCGCGCTCAGCGATGGCGCCAAAGTATCAAGCCGCTACGATTCACTCATCGCCAGGCTGGTGGCTGAGGGCACCTCGCGCAACGAAGCCCGCCTGCGCCTGATCACCGCGCTGGATGATACCGTGGCGCTGGGCGTTGCCACCAACCGCGCGTTTCTTGCCCGCTGCCTCGCTGATCCGCGCTTTGTCGCGGGCAGGGCCGATACGTCATTTCTCGATCATTTTGAGATGCAGCCTGCCGCGCATGATCCCTTCGTGCTGGCGCTGCTGCTTTATGTCAGCAAATCTGGCCCCCTTGCCGCCTGGCCTGCGCCGCCTTTGGCGGCGGCTTTCCCGGTGCCGTTGCGGTTTGAATGCCGCCATGTGGTGAGCGATGCTTTGGTCAGCCTTGCTCGCGATGGGCAGGTGCGGGTTGCCATCGGCGCGCACACCCGCAGCTTCCGCCTCCACGTGTTCGATGGCACCTCTTGCCGTTTTGAGGAGCATGGCATGACGCATCTTGCGGCGCTGTCGGTGCGAGCGGACAGGCTGTTTCTGCAATATCAGGATGTCAACGAAACCTGCCGCGACCTTACTTTGGCCCCGCCAGCCGCGCCCGAGCGCGCGGGGGGCGGCGGCGATGTGCGCGCGGCGCTGGGTGGCCGCATCATCAGCGTTGCGGCACACGAAGGCCAAAGCGTTGCAATCGGCGATGTGATCCTAACCATCGAGGCAATGAAAATGCAGCATGTTCACCGCGCGGCGCAGGCGGGGACGCTAGCCAACCTTCGCGCGCATGAAGGCCAGCAAGTCGCCGAGGGCGATCTGCTGGCCGATATTGTCGCTGCCGCGCCCCTGCCTGACCGGAGTTCAAGGCCATGAGCGAGGACGGCCTTCTCATCGAGCAGCGCGGCAGCGCCGTGTGGCTGATCATCAACCGGCCCGAACGCCGCAACGCGATGAATGAGGATATACTGGCGCGCCTGTCGCAAGCCCTGACCCAAGCCGCAGATGACCCTTCCGTGCGCGCGCTGGTCATCACCGGGGCAGGTGAAAAAGCCTTTTGCTCGGGCGCGGATCTGAGCGCAGGCGCACCGGGCTTCAACCAGGGGGTCGATACCCCCACCACCAGTTTTGGCCGCTTTGCCAGGGCGGCCCGCAATGTCCCCAAGCCGCTGGTCGCCCGCATCAATGGCGATTGTCTCGCGGGCGGCATGGGCCTGCTGGCGCTTTGCGACATGGCGCTCGCCGCCGACCATGCCCGCTTTGGCCTGCCCGAAGCCAGGCTCGGCTTGTTTCCGATGCAGGTCAGCGTCTGGCTGCGCCGCCTCGTCGCACCGCGCCATCTGCGCGCTTTGGCCCTCACCGGGGCCATGATCAGCGCGGCAAAGGCGCGCGATATTGGCCTTCTCAACGACATCATGCCGACAGGCGAGCTTGACGCTGCGGTTGAGGCGTTGTGCGCGCAACTGGCAGCCATGTCGCCACAAGCGCTGCAACGCGGCAAATTCGCCCTCAACGCCATGGAGGACATGAATTTCGAGGCCGCCCTCGCGTTCGCCGACGCGCAAATCACCCTCGCCGCCCAAACCGCCGACGCCCGCGAAGGCCTGGCGGCTTTTGCCGGGCGGCGGGCTCCCAGATGGATGGCAGACGGGGACTAGGGCCAAACGCGGCGTCAGCCTTGTCGAGAAACGGGGTCAGATTCCTGGGCGGCAAACCCAATCACCGGCATTGCGTCAGGGGGCGATGGCGGCACGCTGCGCCCCCTCTCGTGGCTTTGCCATCACGATCGCGGGTTCTAATGCGCTACATAGGCGTAGGCCGAGACCGCGACGCCGAGCGCCGTGAGCACGATGGACGCCAGCCACGGCCATCTCTGGCCCCTTGTGATAATGGCCACTGTGGCGACGGCAATCGCCACATGCACCAGCGTCACGCCAATCGTCAGAATATGATGGCGGTTCTCGTGACTGTCCGACTCGGCCAATTTCTCATCGCGCTGTTTTTCATAACCCTGCGCCTTGGCGACAATTTCCTTGCCGTGCTGGGCATTGTGATCGGCAGCGGCCTTGGAGGCAGCCGCTCCAGGCTCGCCATTATTGGCGGCAATTTCATACATCGTCTGTTTCAGCGCCTTCGATTGATAATAGGCATATTGATCGGAAGCGAGATTTTGGCTCAGCACTGCCGCGTTTTTCTCCGAGATGGCCCTGCCACTCTCAACGGTCTCCAGACTGCCGATGGTGGCCGCAATCACCGCCAAAATAGCAATGGTGACGGAAACCGTCATGATGAACGGATTTGCCTCATGTGAGGCGTGCTCGGCATGTTCGGCGTGTTCGAGATGTTCTGTTGTCTGGTCTTCCATGGCCGGCTTCCAATCATTGTCGCACACTTTGACGTCAACCTTTGTTCCCGGTAATGCGAGCTTTTGCAAGGCAGTCGTGCCAACCCTGTGGACATCTTGCGCCAGCCTCCGTTATAAGCGCCATCATCTCGATCGCTTCGATGCACCTGCCGTTTTCAGGAACCACCCGCCAGGAACCCACCGCAATGCCTGTTCAAACACTGGCGCAGCCACAACCCGACCCTGTCCAGGCTGCGCGCCGTATCATGGTCGACGGCCAGATCCGCACCTTTGACGTCACCAATCTTGACCTCATTGACCGCCTGCTGAGCGTGCCACGGCAAAAATTCGTGCCCGCGACCATGGCTGATCTTGCCTTTAGCGATGCGGCGTTGACCCTTCCCGGTAATCCGCCCCGGCGGATGCTGGCGCCCATGGTGCTGGCGCGATTGTTGCAGGCGGCAGTGATTCGCCCCACGGAACGGGTTCTCGATCTGGCGGGTGGGCTTGGTTACAGTTCTGCCCTTATCGCCGGTTTGGCGCGCGAAGTGGTGATGGGCGAGGCGGATGCTGGCCGCGTCAGCGCTGCCAATGCAGCCTTTGCCGAGCTCAGACTTGCCAATGCCAGCGCCTTTTGTGGCGCGGTTGTGGCGGGCGCGCCGGACAAGGCACCCTTTGATGTGGTCATTCTCAACGGTGCCTTTGGCCATCTACCCGAAGCTCTGCTGCGCCAAATTGCCCCAGGCGGACGGTTTTTGGGGGTGCGTGCGCAAAACCCGGTTGTTGGGGAGGCCGTCCGCCTTGATGTAGAAGCCGAATCGTGGGGCGAACGGCCGCTTTTCAGTTGCCATGCCGACATGATTGAAGGTTTTGCCCAGCCTGCGACCTTCTCTTTTTGATGCAAAAGCCCGCCCGTGGTGTCACATAATTGCGGCACCTTCTGGATATCGCTTGCGCGACGCGAACTGCTGGTTGAAATGCCGTGACAAAGGCCTTAATCCCTTCTTAACGTGGTTCGCTAGGCGAGCCCTCATAGAAGAACGCAGCCGCGTCGCGCTCGTCGTTCGGGCGGCTTGACAGGATCGGAATGATTAATGCCTCATTGGCGTCATGTGTTGGGCGTGACACTATTCATGATTCCCGCCTCATTTGCGCGGGCCGAGACCATCTCTTCGGCTCTGGCACGCGCTTACCTTAACAACCCCGACCTGAATTCCCAGCGCGCTGCCGTTCGTGCCGCGGACGAAGGCATTCCGCTGGCCAAAGCCGCCGGTCGCC
>DAICZI010000235.1 GCA_027311205.1 Beijerinckiaceae bacterium
GGCGCCGCTGAAAAGATTGACACTGGGTTTTGAGGCGGAGGCCGGGGCCTTGCCGGCACCGCCAGCGCCCTGGTGGGCTTCGGCAAGCAAAGCGGCAACATCATCATCTAGTGCTTCGAGCGAGGTGTCGCTTGTGGCAAAGTCCTCTTGCGCGGGCAGTTCAGCCCAGCCCAGTTGTTCTTCCAGCGCGTAGGGCACCGCGACCACCCGCCAATTGTCAATCGAGCCGGTCGGGCACGGCGAAATGCAGCTCATGCAGTAATTGCACTTCGCAGCATCGACGACGACATTGTTCTCGTCATGAGAGATCGCGTCAATCGGGCAGGCCTCTTCGCAGGCGTGACAGCGGATGCAGATTTCCGGATCAATCAGATGCTGCTTCAGCGGCGCGTTCATGGGCTGGTTTCCTGAGGCTGGTTTCCTGAAAAAATAACGGCCAGGTTTTGCTTTGCCTGGGGCCGGCTGCCTTGAGTTGTAGGTGAACCGTCATGGCAAGGCGCACAGCGACGAAGCAACCCAGTTGTATAGCATGTCCCCCGGGTTGCTTTTCTGCGCTCGCAACGCAACGTTAGGCGGAGTTCCACAGAATTCATGGCACTCATCCAATTGTTTCAGTGCAACAATATCCATATTTCAGGACTGTTACTTTGCAAGATTGCTCGTCATGCCTCGTGAAGCTTCACGTATTCAAAATCACCTGGCTTGTTGTCGATGCCAACACGCGGCGGCGCAATCCAGCCGGCGTATTTGCCGGGGGTGGTTTCCAGCTTCATGAGCGATGCGATGAAGTCGCCATCGGCCTTGTTCGGCAGCCATTCATCGCGGCGGCGCTCGAAGTCCGCCGTGCTGATAATGGTGCCGTCGGGCGTGGCGCGCACGCCGGAAAACACGCCAATCTGGCGGTGGAAACTCGGGTGCGGCAATTTCATTTCAAACTTGATGCCGGTCTTGGCAATGATCGTGTTCCAGCGGCCAATGCCGCCCGACGCATCGCGGGTATAATCATCGCGCAGCCGCATGTTGATAGCCGAGAGCGCAGGCGCGTCAGCGGTGATGATCTTGCCATCCACCAGTTGCACCACCGGGTAGGTGGCTCCAGAGAGTTTGTGATCGTCGTCGATCTTTATTTCCTGATAGCGCCCCTTGATGCCTGCATTAAAGGCATTGGCGGCATTGGTGGAGATTTCCTGACCAAAGAGATCCAGCGACAGCGTGTAATGCAGGTTGAGCTTTTTCTGGATGGTGGAGAGGTCAATCACCCCCAGCGCCCGTACAGCCTTGATATCGAACGGGTCTTCGATGCCCGCCGCTTTCATCGCCTCGCAGGTGCGCTGAATGGTGCGCCCGACGCCGGTTTCTCCGACAAACATATGGTGGGCTTCTTCGGTCAGCATGAAGCGGCAGGTGCGCGACAGCGGGTCAAAGCCCGATTGCGCGAGGCTTTCAAGTTGCATCTTGCCATCGCGGTCGGTGAAATAGGTGAACATGAAGAACGACAGCCAATCTGGAGTGGCCTCGTTGAAAGCCCCCAACATGCGCGGGGCCTCCTGCGAGCCAGAGCTGCGGCGGAGCAGATCATCGGCCTCATCGCGGCCATCTGCGCCGAAATACTTGTGGAGCAGATAGACCATGGCCCAGAGGTGGCGGCCTTCCTCGACATTGACCTGAAACAGGTTGCGCATGTCATAGAGCGAGGGGGCGGTTTTGCCGAGAAAGCGCTGCTGCTCGACCGAGGCCGGTTCCGTGTCGCCCTGAATGACGATCAGGCGGCGCAGCATGGCGCGGTATTCGCCGGGCACTTCCTGCCAGGCCTTCTCGCCAGCATGTTCGCCGCACGGCACGCGGCGGTCCTCGACGGCGGGGGCAAGCAGAACGCCCCAGCGATATTCCGGCATTTTCACGTAATCAAACTTGGCCCAGCCTTGCGGATCAACGCTGATGGCGGTGCGCAGGTACACCATCGAATTCTGGAATTGCTGCGGGATCAGGTCATTCCACCAGTTGATATAGCCCGGATGCCATTTTTCCAGCGCCTTTTGCACGCGCTTGTCGGAGGACAGCCCGACATTATTGGGGATGAGCGTGTCATATTCCACATTCATAGGGTTCAGCATGGTTCTGCTCCGGGTGTTAGGTGCTTATTTTTACAAATCTCAGACGCGCTTCATGTCATAGGAACCGCGGATGCCGGTGCCGTAGCGCTTCAGCGCGCCTTCCGCCCCCACCGCATTTGGGCGCTGGAATATCCAGTTTTGCCAGGCGGTCAGGCGTCCAAAAATCCGCGTTTCCATGGTTTCAGGCCCCGGAAAGCGCAGGTTGGCTTCCATGCCAGTCATGGCATCGGGCGAGAATGACGCGCGTTCTTCAAGGAAGATCCGCACCTCATCGTCCCAATCAACTTCATCAAGGGTGAACGTCACCAGTCCCCGCTCATTGGCCGCGGAAGCTTCAAGGGCCTGGCCGACTGTGGCCCTGGCCTCGTCAACCTTGCCAGGTTCGCCCAGAAAGCGGGTTTGCAGCCGGGTCAGATCATTGGACATCGGATACGGGCCAAAATTGCCCGCGGTCAGCGTGACGGTGGCGGCGGGGCGGTTGTCGCCGTCAAAATCGCCCTCGGCCATGTAGGACCGGTCGGCGGCAAAGATGATTTCGGCGAGGCAGCCGACAAAGCATGAACCGGGTTCAATCAGCGCCACCAGCGAGCGCGAGGTAAGATCAATGCGCTTCAGCACGCGCTTCCAATAAAGCGTGATTTCATGGGCGAGCCAATGGGAGCCATTTTCGAGAATGAGCTTTTCATGGGCCGCCACCAAGGCCGGATCGCCCTGCGTGCGGAACACCAGCACACCCACCTCGAATTCATTGTTGCGCAGATGCAGGATGGCATCATCAAGCTCGCGGGCCGCCCGCAATATCCACGTCTCGGCACCTTCAGCGTGCAGCGCATCCATTGACGCTGGCGCGGCGCGTTTCGGGCCGTGAATGGTGATGGTCGCCACCCTTTTGGTGCGGTCGACCTCGACTTCGACGCTTGAATAAATCAGCGAACCATTGTCGCTGATGACACGCTGCAAGGGCGTCAGCATCACGCCTTTGGCGCCGCCCGGACGCTTCGAGCGCGCAGCAAAATCCTTGGCGCGCGCGGCGATGGCTTCGGCAAAGCGGGAGTTGGGCACGACTTCGTCGACAAGATTCCAGTCACGGGCGCGCTTGCCCTTGATGCCTTCCTCAAGCGAGCAAAACACATCGGCAAGATCACGGCGCACCTTGCGTTTGTCGGTGACGCGGGTGAGGCCGCCAGTTCCGGGCAACACAGCCAGAAGCGGCACTTCGGGCAGCGCCACCGAGGTGGTGCCATCGTCAGTCAGAATGATATGATCGCAGGCAATCGCCAGTTCATAGCCCCCCCCCGCGCAGGCACCCTTGACCGCGCAAATGTAATACTGGCCCGATTCCGCCCCTGCTGCTTCAAAGGTATTGCGCGTTTCATTGGTGAATTTGCAGAAATTGACCTTGTGGGCATGGGATGCGCCGCCGAGCATGCGGATGTTGGCACCGGCGCAAAACACCCGCTCCTTGCCCGATTGCAGCACCACGGCTTTGACTTCCGGATGCTCAAAGCGCAGGCGTTGCACGACATCGGCGAGTTCGATATCAACGCCAAGATCATAGGAATTGAGCTTGAGTTCATAGCCCTCGAACAGACCGCCCTTCTCATCGACATCCATATAAAGGTTTGCGACCTCGCCTGCATAATCTACCCGCCAGTGCCGGTATTTGGAGGGATTGGTCTGGAAATCAATGAGTTTGGACATGGCGGCTTTGCCTCTGCTGGGATGATGCACATTAGGCCATCCCAACTGTTTTGGACATGAGGTCATATGCTTTTTATGTCATAATTAGTGGTTATATACCAT